>JAAYGB010000062.1 GCA_012727955.1 Bacillota bacterium | reverse complement strand
GGGGTGACCCGGTGGGAGAGTAGCACGTTGCCGAATACCTTTTCAGAAAGCCTTCTATTGATTCGATAGGATCACTAGAGGGCTTTTTCTTATATTTCTTGCTAGTAGCGAAACTTAATCCTGTAACGCCGTTGCATGGGGATAGATTTCAAGGGCCTCACCGTAGTTGGTGAGCCTTTCTTATCAGTGCTTTTTCTGACTCCAGAAGAGGTATATTGGACAGAGAAAGGTGGCGAGGTAATTCCAAGGAAGGTATCGATGGATAAGTTGACGGAGTAGGTCTAGGGGAGGGGGATATTTTATGAAGAGGCTGGAGGAGGCCTTTTTGCAAGCAGGGCGATGGGTGAAGCGCAATGCTCGGCCCTTGGAAGCGGCCCGCTGGGAGTATGTCTTTGCAGGGGGAACCCGAGAAAGGGTTCTGGAGATGCTGGAGGCCTATCAGAATCCGGATGGTGGTTTCGGTCATGGTATCGAGCCTGATTTCTGGTTACCGGCCTCATCGCCCATGTCCTCCTGGGCGGCAGCTCGCATCTTGCTGGAGGTTGAAGCAGGGCCTGATACACCGATGGTGCAAGCTCTGGTGGATTATCTCTGTCGGGTGCAGGACCCCACGGGTCTGTGGCCGGCGGTCTTGCCGGAGAATAACCACTTTCCCCATGCTCCTTGGTGGCACTGGGAAGAGGGGGTGGAGGAACGCTGGATGTTCAATCCCAGTGTTGAGTTGGCTGCCTATCTGATCCATTGGTCCTGCCCGGGAAGCACTGCAGCAGATGCGGGATGGAAGACGGTGGGTCTCGCCCTTAATAGGCTGATAGACTGTACCGAAATGGACATGCATGAGATCGCCAACTACTTAAAGTTTACTGAACTAATGGGGCCGCGGGTAATGGAGCTTCAGGAGAGAACCGGGCATCTTTTGCCGGATGTGGAAAGAAAGTTGACGGAGCTGGTGATTACCGCCGTGGAGACAGATCCTTCCCAATGGGACCAGGGGTATCGTGCTCTTCCCCTCACCTTTGTCCAAGGCCCTGACAGCTTTCTCTGTGAGGCTTTGGGTGATCTGGTTCAGAAGAACCTCAACTTCTATGCTGAGCAGGTTGATGAAAAGGGCCTCTGGCCGGTGACCTGGCAATGGAGTGCCTATTCCAGTGAGTTCGAAGTAGCCAAAAGGCACTGGCAGGGTATTATTGCACTGGAGCGGTACCGTATTCTGCGGGCCTTTGCCTGGTTTTAGACCGGCTTGTTGCGTTATCCAGGAATTGCTGTTAGGATTCGATTAGCTGCACTCAATTTGCTGACCTGTGCTAAGGTCTGTACTAACTGACGCCAGGGCAGGGCCCGGGTGAAATTAACCGAAGTTAGGAAATAGATATTTCCAGCGAAAACTCTATACTTAGTAAAGATAGCAAGGCTTTGTCCTTGCCCAGTGGGCCATATTCCAATCCACGTGAGGTGAGCTGTGTGCCGGAAATTGTGTCAATTGGAGAAGTGTTGATCGATCTGATAGCGACGGAACAGCCAGCAGGGGGAAGTTGGAACCTAGTTGCCAATGCCGGTGGTGCTCCGGCCAATGTAGCCGTTGGGGTTGCTCGGTTGGGAGTATCCGCGGGCTTTGTTGGATCTGTGGGGAAGGATGGATTTGGCCGCTTTCTCATTGATACCTTAGAGTCCAATGGGGTTGACTGCCAGTGTGTTGCTGTTCATGAGGAGTATCCTACAACCCTGGCCACGGTGACCCTAGATGAGAAGGGCGATAGAAGTTTTGCCTTCTATCGCAGTAATACCGCCGATGTGGAAATTCCGGTGACCGATGGGGTCAGAAAGTACATATCTCAGGCAAGAATCGTTGTCTTTGGAGCGGTCTCCCTGGCACATCGGAAGGCAAGGGAATCGGTGCTTTCTCTGATCGATGAAGTAAAGGATGGACTGGTCGCCTTTGACCCCAACTATCGAGCTAGCCTGTGGGAATCGGAGACCGAGGCCAGAGAAGTGATCCTTGACACCATCAAGCGAGCCGATATTGTCAAGGTAAGCGAGGAAGAGCTGGACTTTCTCACCGGGGGAACAACCATCGAGGATGCCCGTCGGCTGTTTGCCAACCATCGCCTATTCCTCATCTCACGGGGTGAGAAGGGTTGCTCTGTTCTTACTGCCAGCGGAAGCAACTACGAACTTCCAGCCTTTAGGCGAAGGGCTGTGGATACCACCGGTGCCGGAGATGCCTTCTTAGCTGGATTATTGACGGCGATTCAATTGGATCCGGGGTGTTTGACGGAAGAAGGCGAGAGGCTGAAGGATGCCGTTCAGTTCGCCCAGGCCGCGGCTGCCGTCACCGTGGGACGGTATGGGGCCATTCCCTCACTGCCCACCCGGGATGAAGTGGAAGGGGTACTGCAGTCAGGTTCTTAATTCACTTTAGGGAGGCGGGGTGTCAAAGGTGTTGGAAAGGGTAAGATGGGGCATCTTGGGACCAGGGAGCATCGCTCATAAGTTTGTCGCGGGGCTCTCGCTGATCCCCGATGCCGAAGTGGTGGCGGTGGGGTCTCGCAGTATCGAGCGGGCTAATGCCTTTGCCGATGAGTACGGCATTCCCCATCGTTACGGTAGCTACCAGGAGCTAGTTGATGATGCTGACGTAGATGTGATTTATGTGGCAACACCACACAGCCTTCATAGGGAGCACACCTTGTTGTGCCTCCAAGGGGGAAAACCGGTACTCTGCGAGAAGCCCATGGCAGTAAATGCCAGGGAAGTAGCGGAGATGATTCAAGTTGCCGGCAACAAGAATTTGTTTCTCATGGAAGCCATGTGGACCAGGTTTCTGCCAGTCTGGGTCAAGGTGAGGGAGCTGCTGGCGAAAGGTGTCATCGGTGAGCCCCGGATGTTAACAGCGGACTTTGGGTCTCGGGCGGCAAAGGATCCAGAGCATCGACTCTTTGCTCCCCATCTTGCCGGCGGTGCCCTGTTGGATGTGGGTGTGTACCCTGTAAGTCTAGCGTCAATGGTCTTTGGTCAGGCCCCGGAAGACATAGCTACCTTGGCCCATCTCGGTGACACCGGTGTAGATGAGCAGGGAGCCTATATCCTCCGCTACGAAAGGGGACAACTGGCGATACTATCCAGTGCCGTGAGAACCAAGACCCCCCAAGAGGCCCGGATCATGGGTACCGAAGGGTCAATTTATGTACCCAATTTCTGGCGAGGGACTTCTCTGCGTTTGGAGATTTCAGGGAGGGAACCGGAGGACATCCCGTTACCCTTCCCGGGGAATGGATACAGTTTCGAGGCTTTGGAAGTAATGAGCTGCCTCCGGGAGGGTAAGCTGGAGAGCGACACCATGCCGTGGTCTGAATCACTGCAGATCGCAGAAACGATGGATCGAATTCGAGCCAGTTGGGGCTTGCAGTATCCGATGGAATTAGAAGATTCCGCCTCCCCTTGATTCAGTGGGGCCGAGAAGATAAGCTTAGTATGTTCGAGATGGCATTGGACTAGTGAGAGGGTCGATACTGTGCGTCTAAGGCTTGTCTATGATATCGTGCTGTCGATTATCTTTGCTGGCTTTGCTGTGGGAGCGACGATCAGGGCCTTGTTTGCCGGAGGCAATATCCTGGAAGGCTGGAAGTCGATCACCAAGGAGCTAGCTCAGCGCCTGGGATACTTGCCTAGGGCAGATGGACATTTACAAGATAGAGGCCAAAGCATTTGGATTCACGCCGCCTCCGTCGGTGAGGTGGTGGCAGCGAAACCCATTGCCGATGAGATCCAAAGGTTATATCCCGACTATGACTTGGTGTTTACCACTGTCACCCGTGCCGGGTACAGGATGGCGCAGACAACCATCAAAGGGGCCAAAGTGGTGACCTACGTTCCGGTGGATATCTCCTGGGTGGTGCGGCGGTTTATCAAGAGGGTGAATCCAAGGCTGTTGGTCCTGTTAGAGAGCGAATTCTGGCCCAATCTGATCACCCTAACCCATGCTGCCTCCGGGGTGGTTATTGTCGCTAACCGCCAGATGAATGATAACAGCTATAATAAACATAAACGCTTCCAGCGAAGCTGGCTGGCCATAGCCAAGCGGGGTATCGATCACTTCTGCGTGCAATCCCCCCGTGACAAGGAGCGCCTGATAGACCTCGGCATCCAGCCCGATGGGATCACTGTTACCGGCAATACCAAATTCGACTCCCTAAAACCGGGGGGAGACAATGCCCAGCACTCCCAGAGACTTCTGGCCGAGATGAAGTTGGCTGCCGATGATCTCGTACTTGTTGCCGGCAGTACCCATGCCAATGAGGAAGAGGTCATCATTACTGCCTATCGAGAGCTTTCCCGGGAATTTCCCCAGCTGGTCCTGATTCTCGCCCCTCGCCATATGGAGAGGGTGGCGGACGTGGACAAGCTGCTGGCTAAGTTCGACCTGGCCGTGGTGCGGCGAAGCGCTATCGCGAAGCGAAATCCAGACAGGGATCGGGTCATCCTCCTAGATACCATCGGGGAGCTGATGGCCGTTTATGGACTGGCTGATATCGTATTTGTCGGTGGCAGTTTAGTGCCCGTCGGTGGGCACAATGTGCTGGAACCCGCGGCAGCTGGCAAGGCGATGCTGTTTGGACCCCATATGTTCAACTTCAAGGACAGCGTTGAGCTGCTTCTCGAGCGTCAGGCTGCTTTACAGGTAAGGGAGGAGGGGGAAATCACCCCCCAAATTCGTGAGTTGATCACCAACGAGGCAAAACGCCACCAACTGGGGGAAAATGCCCGGCAGTTTATTGAAGAGAATCGTGGGGCTGTAGCAAAGACCCTGCGGGTAATCCAGAGCAGGTTCAGCCACCAAGGCTAGTTTCCGGTAAGGGAGCCTGTATCTGATCGTAACCAGGACTAGTCGTTATTGATGCAAGGATTGAATCAGGAGGATCACCATGCTGTATCGGAACATCTTGATCGTGAGAATGAGCGCCATTGGCGATGTCATCCACGCTTTGCCCGTTGCCCGAGCCTTAAAGAAAGCCGATCCCACCGTGAGGATTACCTGGATTGTGGAGAAGCTGGCCTATGATCTGTTGACCAACAATCCCGATATCGATGAACTAATTTTCTTTGATCGACCAAAATTCACATCCCTATCGGGTTTTGCCCAAAATGCTCCTTCCTTTACCAAATATCTGCGGAGCAAGAAATTCGACCTGAGTCTGGATCTTCAAGGGCTGTTCAAAAGTGCCGCCATCGTCAAAATGGCCGGTGCCTCCACCCGGCTAGGTTACTGCAACATGCGGGAGATGAGCTGGCTTTTCAGTAGACCGGTATGTGGTCCCCACATCGAGGGGAATATCATTGATCGCTATCTTGATGTGCTGCGGGAGCTGGGCATTGAGCCGGGACCTCCAGAATGGGTGATCAATGTGACGGAGGAGGAAAGGGCCAATGCCGAGGCCGCCATGAGAGAGGCGGGAGGCGATCCCAACTCTCCCTATATAGTCATGGCGTCGGGCACCAGTTGGCAGTCAAAATGCTGGCCCGTGGAATCCTATGGGGAACTAGTCAACAGGATCCTGTCTGAGTACGATGTGCAGATTGTGCTGATTGGTTCCGGGGGGGATACCCCAATGGCCCAAGGAATCCTGAGCCGCACCGAGGGTCCGGTGTATGATCTAACGGGGAAGCTGACCCTGAAGGAATTGGCCCATATCCACAGGCAGAGTCGATTGTTCATAGGTGGAGACACCGGTCCGATGCATCTAGCGGTGGCAGTGGGTACACCGGTGGTGGCCCTCTTTGGACCGACGGATCCCAGGAAATACGGGCCCTATGGACCAGAGCATATAGTTGTGCGCACGGAAGTTGATTGCGGCCCCTGTCACAAGCGGACTTGCGCCAATCCCCGGTGTATGGAGTCAATTACACCGGAGCAAGTCTTTGCAGCCGTGAAGAGAAGGGGTGCCATCGATTAGCAGGCGTTGGTGAAGGGATGATAGGTGTGGGAGCTGACAGGCTGTTACGGCGAATCATTCAGGTAAAGGAGGATGCCCAGGGGAAGACCCTTTGGTGGGTGGCAGAGGGCGAAGACGGTGGAGCTTTGCAGGAACTTCTGGCCAACATCGCTGACCTTTTCGATGCAGGTGAAGTGATTTACGATGATCGCAACCGCGTAGTTCACCTGCGGGCCGGGCAGTTTCCTGGGTTATCTAGCGACGTTATAATTAAGAGGTTTATCCTGAGAAGAAAATACGATCGCCTCCGATTTCGCTTTCTCAACTCTAAAGCAGTTCGTTCCTTGCACATGGCTCTAGTGCTGGGTCAGGCAGGGATCAACACGCCAAAACCCTTGGCCCTGCTGGAGAGAAGGACCCGATCCAACGGCATTGTCTACAGCTATTTTGTTACTGAGTATATTCCCAATGAGGGTTCTTTGCTGGACATCCTTGAGGGGGACAACCACCCTTTGGAGGACAGGTTGCCGGAGTTCTTGCCTCCGATTGCTTGGTCTGTCCGGCGGATGCATGATAGCGGTATTATCCATAACGATCTCCACGGGGGCAATATCTTGATTGCCGGCTCCGAGGATGCCCGGAAGTTTTATTTCATCGACTTGAATCGGGCTCGGATTAAAAGGCAGATGAGTATGTCCATGAGAATTAAGGATCTAGCCCGGCTGGCCTTCACCCCGGCCCAGATGGAACTGTTCCTCCGAGCCTATACTCCGGATTCATACCGGGACTGGATGGATTCCATGCTCCAAATGCGCAGAAAGCGGGAGCAATTCATGGAGCGTAAGCAAAAACTGAAGAAAATATTGCGGTGGCAATGAATCCTGAAGCTCTGGACCTGGTCCGGGGCTTTTTGGGTTTATCCGCTCAGCCTCCTCAAAGCCTTAGGGTGACGGCACATGCTACGATCAGAAACTAAGGCTAGGGTCATTTATGGCATGTCAGTGACCCGGCGCAGCTTACCGAGGCGATTGCCGCCTTTGCCGATAAAATCTTTGCATAGTGGCTAAAACATTGTTGCCCTTGGTTTACCAAGTTTGACTAAGAAAGTCCCCATCAGCGCATACTTGCTGGTGAGGTGATCTAAGTGAGTCTACAGCTTACTCAAAAGGAAACAATGTTGCTGAAGGATCAGCTAAGTCATGAAGAGCTTTGTATCCAGAAGTACAGGGAGTATGCCCAAAGGGCACAAGATCCGGCGTTAAAAGACCTCTTCAATCAGTACGCGGCAGCGGAACAAACCCACTACGACACGATCAATCAAATGCTGCAGGGGCAAGTGCCCCAGATGGGTCAAGGCCAGGCTCAGGGACAGTCGGGACAAGGACAGCAGATGCAAATGACTCAGCCCCAGGCTCAAGGTCAGACCGGTGCAGCTGAGGCAAACCAAGGAGATGCTCTTTTGTGCCAGGACATGCTGTCCACGGAGAAATACGTATCGAGCACCTATGATGTCACGATATTTGAAGCTGTGAGTCCTGCAGTCCGTCAAGCACTGCAGCACATCCAGCGGGAAGAGCAAAACCATGGTGAGGGGATTTTCCGGTACATGCAGGCCCATGGTATGTACAATCCGCAATAGCTTTGCCCTTTAGGGCTCTACGGTCAGTTTACCTGACTGTAGGGCCTTTCGCTTTTTAGTAGGGTTGGTTTTCCGAGAAGGAACCCCAAGGCCTGCAGGGAAAGCAACAAGCAAGGTCACTGGGCACTGTGAGAGGAGGCTAACTATGGAGCTGCTTCAGGTCAGCGAGAACAAGAGATTCTTGATGCAAGGCGACGGAAGGCCCTTTTTCTGGTTAGCAGATACCGCCTGGGAGCTGTTTCATCGCCTAAACAGAGAAGAGGCGAAGAGCTATCTAAAAACCCGAGCTAGGCAGGGATTCAACGTTATCCAAGCGGTAGCCCTGGCGGAAAAGGATGGTCTAAGGGTTGGTAATGCCTATGGTCGAGTACCCCTTCGTCTCAACTCTGCAGGGGAATATGATCCTACCAAACCGGATTTGGCCCCAGAGGGGGAGTACGATTACTGGGATCATGTAGATTACATCGTTGATACCGCAGCCAGCGTTGGTCTTTATATCGGTTTTCTACCCACATGGGGTGATAAGTTCAACGCCAAATGGGGGATCGGGCCAGAGATCTTTACACTGGAGAATGCCAGGCAGTACGGCCAGTGGTTGGGCAGGAGATATCGCGAGCGGAAGAACATCATCTGGATAGTGGGAGGAGACCGTCCCCTGGAAACCAAGGGGCACTTTCAGATAGTTGAGCAGATGGCCCTGGGCCTGAGGGAAGGCGATGGCGGCGCCCATCCAATAACCTTCCACCCAACGGGGGAAAGGTCTTCATCTCTGCATGTTCATTTGGAACCATGGCTGGATTTCAATATGATTCAGTCCGGTCATCGGCAACGAAATGGCGCCAATTACAACCTGATTACCACAGACTACGAGAAGGAGCCCATCAAGCCGACCCTGGATGGTGAACCAAGATATGAGGATCACCCGGTAAACTTCCAGCCCGCGGAGGGGTATTTTGATGCAGCCGATGTCCGGCAGGCTGCCTATTGGTCCGTCTTTGCCGGCGGAGCTGGGGTGACCTACGGTCATCACAGTGTTTGGTCTATGACGACAGAGCCTTCGGACTATTTTATTATGGACTATCGGCAGGCTCTAACCCGTCCCGGTGCCGCTCAGATGAACTATCTGAGGCGACTGATGGAGTCGAGACCCTATTTTGAACGGATTCCCGATCAGTCCCTGATTGTGACGAACTACGAGGGTGCTAACCACGTTCGGGCCACCAGGGGAAAGGCCTATGCTTTCTTGTACCTTCCCAACGGCTTACCGGTCAAGGTAAAGATGGGTGTTATCTCCGGAGAGACTGTAATCGCCACCTGGTATGATCCGAGACAGGGCATCAGTCACAGAATTGGGGAGCTGCCTAACGCTGGTATTTCTGAGTTTGTCCCTCCCTCCAGTGGACGGGGCAATGATTGGGTCTTGATCCTTGACGACGCCAGCCAGAACTTCCCGCAGCCATAAAAAAAGGGTTCGCGTCTTTTGCGAACCCTTAATGTAGGTCTTTGCTAGTGTTAATTAAGCCTTACCGTTGGAACCAAATTCCCGAATCTTAGCGATGACCGTCTCCTTAATCGCCTCGCGAGCCGGTCCCAGGTACTTCCGGGGGTCATAGAGCTCCGGGTCATTGGCCAGGACTTCCCGGACCTTGGCAGCCGAT
Organism: Bacillota bacterium; assembly: GCA_012727955.1. Lineage (NCBI taxonomy): Bacteria > Bacillati > Bacillota > Bacillota bacterium. The sequence goes on along the minus strand of JAAYGB010000062.1, from coordinate 1,356 downwards.
GCAATTTGGTTTTCGGTATTGACGTTGATCTTAGCGGTTCCAAGGGAAATAGCCCGTTGGATGTCCTTGGTAGGAATTCCGGTGCCGCCGTGGAGAACCAAAGGAACTCCCGTCAAATCTCTAATCTCCTGCATGCGATCGTACCCAAGCTTCGGCTCTCCCTTGTAGGGACCGTGGGCAGAGCCCAAAGCAGGAGCCAAACAGTCTACGCCGGCCTCCTGGACCAACTGTACACACTCGCTGGGAATGGCGTAGGCGGCATCGGCCTCATCGACGACCAGGTCATCTTCTTGTCCACCGATGCGGCCCAGTTCAGCCTCAACGGAGACACCGATGGTGTGGGCAACGTCGACAACTCTCTTGGTGAGGGCAATATTCTCCTCTAAGGGCAAATGTGAGCCGTCGATCATCACGGAAGTAAAGCCGGCATACATTGCCTTGACGCAGACTTCAAAGCTGGAGCCGTGGTCGAGGTGAATGGCAACGGGAACGGTGATATTGTATTCCTTCATCAAAGCCTTGACCATGGCAGTGACCAGGTCGAACCCACCCATATACCGGCCGGCACCTTCAGAGACGCCGAGGATAACCGGAGAGTTCTCCTCTTGGGCAGCTTGGAGAATCGCTTGGGTAAATTCGAGGTTGTTAATGTTGAATTGACCTACTGCGTAGCCATTATCCTTTGCCTTGTTCAGCATTTCGGTCATTGATACCAGTGGCATGATAATCCCCCTTGTATTCTAGCTACAGCACGCGCAAAACTGTGCCATATGTATCCAAAGTACTATAGTATTGTAACCTATTACTCCTTCTCTACGCAAGGTGTGCCTGGGAGGCGATATTGACATTGAATTCAGTTGTGATATAATACAAAGGCCGCTGTAATGCCAGGTTTAACCGAGAAAAGTGCTTTTCTACCACTAATTTCCTTCCTCCAGAGGCATGCAAGGATGTTTGGTGATTGTCGCTGGTGGAACAATAGTGGCGAAGAACCAGGGTTAGAAATTGGCAGTTGCGTTAGCCAAGATAACCTGGTAAGATAGCTTTCGTCGCCCGAGCGGGGGTGCCGGAAGAAAACAAAAATTGGCACTTGCATCGGCGGCGAAAACATGTTAAGATAAGTTTTGTCGGCGCCACGGCGTCGGCAGAAATTGGGAAAAGGCAATAGACCTTTTGACTTGATCCTTGAAAACTAAGCAGTATGTCAGCACAGCTTGTGTTAAGGTTCAACTCAAAGATTCACGGAGAGTTTGATCCTGGCTCAGGACGAACGCTGGCGGCGTGCCTAATACATGCAAGTCGAGCGAAGCAGATTAGTGGAGCTCTTCGGAGTGAAGCTGATTTGACTGAGCGGCG
>JAAYGB010000061.1 GCA_012727955.1 Bacillota bacterium | reverse complement strand
GATCGGTCTCGTGGGATCCAGTGGCTCCGGTAAAACCACCATGGCTAATCTGATTCCCCGTTTGTATGATGTCAGTGAAGGTAGTGTGAAGGTGGATGGAATCGATGTCCGCTCCTATGATCTTCATGCATTGCGCAATCAAATCGGAGTAGTGCTGCAGGAGCCGCTCCTGTTCCATGGTTCCGTGGCCGATAACATTGCCTATGGTGTGCCCAATGCTTCCCGCCAGGATATCATTTGGGCGGCTCAGGCGGCCAACGCCCACGATTTTATCATGGAGTTTGCCGATAAATATGATACCCATATCGGGGAACGGGGATTGCGCTTGTCAGGTGGGCAAAAGCAGCGTTTGGCAATTGCCAGAGCCATTCTGAAAAATCCCCGGATCTTGATTTTGGACGAAGCTACTTCCGCGGTGGATACCGAGACAGAGAAGCTGATTCAAGAAGCAATTGAAAGGTTGATCAAGAACCGGACAACCATTGCTATCGCCCACAGATTATCAACTCTCAAGAATGCCGACCGGATCTTGGTGCTGGATAAGGGACAGATCGTAGAAGAAGGCAGTCACGAAGAGTTAATGGCACTCAATGGCGTATTTGCCAGAATGGTCAGGATGCAATCGGAACTGAGCAGCAACATGCTGGCTTCATAGATACTTGGGAGGGTGCGGAAGTCTTGATGGCAAAAACCTATAGCCCAGGCCAGGTGCAATTTCGCAGAGATAACTGGCAGCAATTGTGGATGAAAACCGACACTGGAAAGGAAATCGCGGTAAGAGTAAAGATGGCTTTTCCCTTGACGGAGCCAGAGGGGTTTATTATTATCAGTGACACCGATGGCAAGTTCATGGGGATGCTGGAGCGCTACAAAGATCTGCCTCCGGAAAGTGTTGCCCTGTTAGAGGAGGAATTAGAAAGGGATTACTTTATTCCTCAGATCCTCAAAATCGACAGCATCCACGAGGAGTACCGGGTGAATGTCTGGTCAGTGCAAACGGATCGAGGACCTCGTCGTTTTGAGGTCCGAAACCGTCGCCGGGATATTCGCTGGTTATCCGACGAGCACATCGTGATTCAGGATGCCGACGGTAACAAGTACGAGATCAAGAATATGTTCCAGCTGGACAAGGATACACAACAGTTGCTGGAAATTGAGGCGTAGCTGTCTGTCGGGTTAAAATGGGCCATGGACTTGTGTCATCTTACGGATTTTGGGCGCATAGATTTGAGGTGAACCCAAAGTCTGGAGGCGAGTCTATGGCCCATCGCTCTTTTACAGGAACACTGCTAGCTGAGATGACCTTTTGGTTGGGTATTCTGCGGGATCACACCCAGTTTATCCTCGTCAATCTATCCCCCACCGAAGGGACATTGGTGAAGAGGGTATTGGAGCTGAGGAGTATCTTCCTGGAGCTCTATGAGGAAGTGAAGGAGTTGCGAGTTACTGGGTCGCCCGGTGTACCCCCTGCCTTGGTAAGAAGGGTGTTGGCGTCCACCGATGAATTGATCGCCTTTAAGAGGGAGCTGTTGGAGCGGCAACTCCATTGTCGGATTGCGTTGAACCAACCACCGACCTTCACGCAGCATATGATCAATGAGGCCGAGGAGTTTGTCGATATCCTGTCAAGGCCCAAGCCCCAACGACCCCAGAGCTGGTTGGAGGAGCACCTGTTGTGGCTGCCCGATGCCTGGGGGCATGCCGCCTACATTGCTGCTGGGTTAGACAGCCGGGAGACATCTTTGATTGGTACCGCCATGGAGTACAAGCAGGTCTTTGCCCAGTTGTATCTCAAGGCCGAAGAGATAGATACCATGATTGGGAAGGAACCGGAGCCCCTTCCGGTACTGAGGGAATTCAATGCTCAGGTGATTGCAGAGATGCAGGAGTGGCAAGGATTTCTGGTGTATTTGCGGGATCAACTTACCGAATGTCGGATCTTGAGCTGGCTGTCACCCCTTGTTCCCGACCATATGGCCAGGGAGGCGCAGTATTATCTAGAGAAAATTCGATAGTACCAGGGTGACAAGGGTTATCGACCCGCTCTTACTTCCCCCTAAGAGGCAGCAGTAGGAGCGGGTCTCTTTTTTTCATAGGTTTAGTACTTTACCCGGTTGCCGGTTACCATATAAATAGTTTCTTCGCTGATATTGGTAGCCAAGTCCGCTACTCTTTCCAGATGTCGAGCCACGGTAATCAGGGCATAGGCTTGGTTGGCTTGGTTGCTGTTAACGCCTCGGCCAACAAGCTCCATTAGTTCAGCTTCGATTTCGCTCAGCAGGTCATCGGCCTGGTCGTCTTTGCGGCATACCGCGTCAGCTAAATCGACATCTTGGTTAATAAAGGCCTTGAGCGCGGTATGCAGCATCGACAGGGCCACATCGGACAGCTCTGGAATGTGGACCAGCGGTTTGATATATGCCTCGTTCTTAAGCAGCAGCACAACCTCCGCGATATTGGTGGCGTAGTCGCCTATTCGCTCCAAATCTCCGGCGATTTTGGCGATGGCCAGATGAGTGCGGGCATCCTTGGGTAACATCCTCTTGATCCCGGCGAGGCGCACGAGGCTGTCTTCAATCACGATGAGGCTGCTGTCGATGATGTCGTCACGGGTGATTAGCTCCTTGGCAGCCTCTATGTCCTTGGTTCGCAGGGCCTGTACCGCATCGTCGATGTAATCTTCGGCATTTTGTCCCATTTTCAGTAGTTCAGAGATAATGCGATCTAGCTCCTGGGTAAACTTTCTATCCATGAATAGCACCGCCTTCGAATGCTGATTTCAGTTACAGACCTATTTCTACGTGACCCTGTATACGCCTTTTTTTCTTGCTTAGAACCCCCTTGAGGGAAGGGCCTTGGGTGACCAGCCGGGATGGAAGGCAGGAATATGGAATATTTTGCTGAAGTGATTAGAAGATCATAACGCAGTGTGGGAGGGTAGGTAATGAGTGTTGATGTGAGACAAGTGGCAGTTGATCTGCTCACAGATTTCAAGGGCTCAAACTATCGGTTTGGAGCCGACGCAATTGCAGCGGTGGCAGAATACGCAGCGGAATTTGGCAACTCGGTTTTGCTGATCGCCATTGATTCCGAGTGGTTAAAACCAACGGTAGATGATATTAGGGCCCGTCTGGCGAAGCGAGGTATTGGCGTCTTAGGCGGCACTGCCTTTCCCGGGGCTCTTCCCAATGCTCCCAGAGAAGATGTTTATCGACTGGCGGAATTGATCAAGACCCACAAGCCTGACAGCATTGTGGTAGTTGGTGGTGGCAGCACCATTGATGCGGCCAAAGCAGCTAATGTGCTGGCTTCTTTGGAATCCTACAGTGGAGATATTGATACCTACTTTGGAACAGGCATCGTGACAAAGGCATTGGAGGAGACCAAGGCTAGTCTGGTGCCGCTGATCGCGGTGCAGACCGCAGCTAGCTCCGCAGCCCACCTGACGAAGTATTCCAACGTGACCGATATCGCCACTGGACAGAAAAAGCTGATAGTTGATGATGCCATCGTTCCTCAGCGGGCAGTTTTTGATTACCAGATTACGAAGACCGCACCCCGCAGTCTGGTGCTCGACGGTGCCTTCGATGGTTTGGCCCATTGTCTCGAGGTTCTTTACGGTGCACCGGCTGGAGACGGGGAATTGGGGGTCGATCAGCGGCTGTCAGACGTTTGCCTGACAGGGATTCAGCTGGTGGTCGACAATGTCCTGCGCTTGGCCCAAGGAGAACAAGGCGATGAAGTTATGGAGGGCTTGGGCTTGGCCACTGACCTAGGGGGCTATGCCATCATGGTGGGAGGCACCAATGGGGCTCACCTGACCAGTTTCTCCTTGGTGGACTTGACCAGTCACGGACGGGCCTGTGCCTTGATGAATCCCTATTACACCGTTTTCTTTGCCCCAGCCATTGAGGAGCGACTCCGGGCCGTTGGCAGGATTTACCAACAGGCAGGTTTGTTGCCGGCTGAAGTTGATCTAGACAAGCAGTCCGGGCGAGAGCTAGGGGAGACGGTGGCCCAGGCCATGGTGAATCTCAGTGAGAAAGTTGATTTTCCCACCAAGCTTTCGGACCTAGAAGGTTGGAACGATAGCTATATCGAAAAGGCCTTGACGGCGGCAAAGGATCCCCAGCTGGAGATGAAACTGCAGAATATGCCCGAGCCTTTGACTGCGGACTTAGTGGATGAGTATATGGGGCCGGTATTGCGGGCAGCGGCCACTGGCGACTTCTCACTGATCAAGAATCGATAGCATAGTCTCAAGGAATTGAATAGGTGCGACCGATGAAGAGAGGAAGTGGCCCTGGCCCTTCCTCTCTTAGAATGCTGGTATAGAAAGGAATAGGATACTATGGCCCGCCCCACAAAACCCCGGAGGGTTCACAATCTGCCTGAAGCTAGCTTGTTCAAGCCTGCCGGTGTTCCCGGTCGGGAAATGGAAGAGGTGACGCTGGCCGTGGAGGAATTAGAGGCTCTCCGCCTCAAGGATCTGGAGGGCTTGGATCAGGCAGAGTGCGCAGAGATTATGGAGGTTTCCCGCCCTACCTTTCAACGAATCTTAGGTTCCGCTCGGCAGAAGGTTGCCACCGCCCTGGTGGAGGCCAAGGCCCTGCGAATTGAAGGCGGCAGCTACCAGGTGGCGACCCGGAGGATGCATTGTCCCGATTGCGGTGAGATGGTGGAGGTTCCTGCCCACCGCCGGGGGCGTCGCCGCCATGGCCGGTGTCCCCACTGCTCCGGGCCCGTTGAGGGATGACCCATTAGCTACTGGAGGTTGCTACCCGATTTCTGCCCAGGGACTTGGCCTGGTATAGAGCGATGTCCGTTCGATTTAAGGCGGACTCCCAATGGGTATCGTCAGGGTAAATCTGTGATACCCCGATGGAGATAGTGACATTGGCCAGGGTCGTTGCGACTCTGGCCCTAATTTCTTCAGCGATGGCCTTGCCCCTTTCAGCAGAGGTGTCGTGAAGGACAATCACGAACTCCTCACCACCGTAGCGGGCGACGATGTCGTCGCTGTCGACGCTGTTTGAGAGTATTTGGGCCAGTTCAACTAGTACCTTGTTGCCGGCTAAGTGGCCGTAGGTGTCGTTGTATTGCTTGAAATTGTCAACGTCAATCATCAGCAGGACAACGTTTAACTCACCCTGTTGCACCAGGGGCCAGATTAGGTCAAAGTGGTTTTCTAGGCTGCCGTCGTTATGTAGTCCCGTCAGATGGTCCTTACGGGCTAGAAGCTCCATTTCTAGGGACTGGACAATGAGGCGTTGATTTTGTTCTGTTATCCGGCGATGGGCTTGAGTCAGTGATTCAATGTGCTCCTGTAGTTTGCCCAGGGTGCGGTGGATGTGGTTCTTTAGCAGATCAAGTTCCGAGACCCAGGATCGATAGTCTCTGAGATTCTCTAGGGCTTTCAGGGATGAGACGGACTTGGTAGAGACCCGGATTAGGTGCTGGATAGAACTGGTTAGGGGATAGACTATCACCCTGGTGGCCACTAGACACGTCAGAGTGAGGAACAGCAGACATCCCAGCCAGTAGCTGATGATTTGACACATCAACTCTAGACCGGCCGTTGGGTCTGCCCCTACTGCCAGGCTCGGTGTCAGCCCCAGAGTCGTCACCGTGAGATTGGTGATTCTTCCCGTTCCCCAGTAGGCGATGGCGGCGATGCCGGCAATCATCACCACACTTTGCCCCCTAGTGATGTACTCGGCAATTGGCACACCCCTGCCGTGCAAATCACCGGCAAGCAGTAAACCTATCCATCGGCCCACAGCAACGCCCACCAGGATAATTAGGGCGTGACTTAACCAGAAGACCCTTTGGACCGCGGGATCTAACTGGGGAGCCAAGAACTCCAAGTGCTCTGCCACCAATACCCCGAAGATCAAGAAGAACAGTCCTAGCCCTTCAATCATCAGATTCTCGAGTTTTTCCCAAGGTTTCAGTCCAGCAACAAGGACCAGACCAACAATCAGGACGGCAGCTCCCAAACCCGCCTCCGGTCGAGACAAGAAGGCCAATGCAGCAATGCCACAGGAAATCAGACCGGAAGCTAGTCCATGGGTAACCGCTGGAAGAATGGCAGGGATCAGGCCAAGATAGAGGGAGATTCCTTCGGTCAAGGAAAGCGGGAACAAATTTAACCCTAACCCCACTAGCCCCAATCCCAGTCCCAGCAGGAGTGGATGCTTGTTAACCTGCGTGAGCCACGGGGATAGTCGACGCCACGAACCCAAAGACGGCATCTTCTCTACTCCTCTCCTCTGCCCATACCAGAGTAAGTGTTGTTTGAACCTAAAAATTGGCTTCTTATAATACAGAGGTTTCTGGATTGCAAGCAAGTTTCCTTTGCCCACCTGGTAGAACTGCGCTGAAATCCCTTACCCCAAGGGGTCTGGTACAGGATTGAGTAATTCGCAGGATGTCAACTTCATTGCAGGAATCATTACTTGCGGGCCTAATAATGTCTTGAGCAAACCTTGCAACGCCTTGCAGGTAGGCACCTTTGTATCTGTAAACGGGCGCTGATCATCATTTTAGAGGAGGGCGAAATTGTGAAGACTGGGATCAATCAATGGTGTTTTCCCAACACGTATACGGTAAGACAGTCTGTGGCCGCAGCAGCAGCTGCCGGATTTGACGGGATCGAGCTGAACGTGGTAGATGAGTTCGTGGCTCAAGCCGAACCAGGGGATATCGCTGCTATCACCTTGGAGACTACCGCCGATGAGTTGGAGCAAATCAAGGGTTGGGCTGGGGAGTATGGCGTGGAGCTGCCCAGCGTCTCTACCGGTTTGCATTGGAAGTATAGTTTGACCAGCAACGATCCCGAGCTTCGGGAAAAGGGTAAAGGGGTCGCGGTCAAGATGCTCGAAGTAGCTAAGGGACTAGGTGCCGACACCATCTTGGTGGTTCCCGGAGTTGTCACCAGTGATGTCTCCTACAAGACAGCGTATGATCGAGCCTTGGGAGCCTTCCGTGAGCTGGCCGCTGAGGCAGAGAAGTATCAGGTCAGCATCGGCGTTGAAAATGTGTGGAACAAGTTCCTCCTGAGCCCCTTGGAAATGCGGCGTTTTATCGACGAAGTGGGCAGTGATTGGGTTGGCGCGTATTTCGACGCTGGTAACGTCTTGGCCTTTGGGTTCGCCCATCACTGGGTAGAGGCCCTAGGTGATAAGATCTGTAAGGTGCATGTAAAGGATTTCCGCACGGAAGTCGGTAACATTAGAGGTTTTACCTCTTTGTTTGAAGGAGACATGGACTGGGTCGCCCTGGTAGAGAGCCTCAAGTCCGTGGGATACGACAGTTACCTCACCGCCGAGTTGTCTCCCTATCGTTATCAACCGGAGATGTTGGTAACGGATACGGCAGAAAAGCTCCGACGGGTGGTTTCGCTGTAGATATGTAGTTATTACTTAAGTAGTGTTGGAAAGGTGGTCTGGCGGCAATGACCCTTCGAGTCGGACTAATTGGATTAGGAACTATGGGTAGAACTCATGCTGCTGCTTATCAACGGATGCCTAACGTGGAACTGGTGGCGGTAGCAGACTTGCGGCCGGAGTTAACGCAACCTTACAAGGATAGGGGTATTGCCGTATACTCCGATGGCAGGGCTCTCATTGAGCAAGCCGATGTCGACGTGATTGACGTTTGTCTTCCTACCTTCTTGCATCGGCCCTTTGTGGAGTTAGCTGCGGCAAAGGGCCGGCATGTGTTTTGCGAAAAACCCCTAGCGAGGACCTATGAGGACGGTCTAGCCATGGTAGAGGCCTGCCGCAGGGCTGGTGTCAAGTTTGCGGTGGGACATGTGGTTCGATTCTCTCCTCAATATGTTAAGGCGAAGGAAATCGTCGATTCCGGTCAGATCGGTCAACCTGTGACGGTGTCCACCATGCGGGGCGGGGGAGGATTTCCCCGGGGATGGCAGGATTGGTACGCCAATTTTGAGTGGAGCGGCGGTCTGGTCCTCGATCTGATTATCCACGATTTCGACTACCTGCGCTGGGTCTTTGGAGAAGTTGAGAGGGTTTTTGCCCGAGGGACCGCGGGTCGGGAATACAACCGGTATGAGTATGCTTTGGCATCGATCCGTTTCAAGAACGGAGTTATTGCCAACGTGGAAGGCAGTTGGTTTGATCACGGCGGGTTCCAAACCCACATGGAGATCGCCGGTGAGAAGGGACTGCTCTCCCACAATAGTGTCGATGCTTCGCCGCTGCTTACCGTGCTGCAGACCACGGAGGCTGCGGAAGGAGTGCCGGTTCCCAAGAGTCCATTGGTCAATAGCCCCTACCAACTGGAACTACAACACTTCATTTCCTGCATCGAAAGGGATGAAGAGCCATTGACCAGCGGAGAAGAAGCACTAAAGTCACTACAGGTTTCACTGGCAGCCATGGAATCCATCGCCACTGGCAAGCCGGTGGAACTGTAAGGTGAGGGGGACGATAGCAATGAAAATCGGGATGATTTCCTTTGCCCATGGACATGCCAATAGCTATGCTCGAAGCCTGCTCAAGCTGCCGGGGGTGGAGCTGGTCGGGATTGCCGATGACAACGAAGAGAGGGGCAAGGCCAAGGCAGCTGAATTTGGAACGGAGTATTATGAACTCGATGATCTTTTGGCCATTCCTGAGATCGATGGAGTGATTATCTGCAGTGAGAACGCCAAGCACCGCCAGTTTACCGAAGCTGCGGCCAGGGCGGGAAAGCACATACTAGTAGAAAAACCCATCGCCACCACCCTTGAGGATGCCCAGGCGATGATCGATATCTGCAAAGAAGAGGGAGTCAAACTGCAGGTGGCCTTTCCCTGCCGGTTTATTCCGGCGGTACAACAGGCCAAGGAGGCCATCGACAACGGCAGGTTGGGAAGACTAATTGGTATCCGATCCTCCAACCATGGTCAGAACCCCGGAGGATGGTTTATCGATCCGGAACTGTCGGGGGGAGGAGCGGTGATGGATCACACCGTTCACATTGTCGACTTGATTCGTTGGATCTTTGATTGCGAAGTGACGGAAGTCTACGCGGAAGCAGATTCGATGATCTATGGGATCGATATCGATGACTGCGGATTGCTGTCCATGGCCTTAAGCAATGGTGCCTTTGCCACCTTGGATCCCAGTTGGTCTCGTCCCAGGGCCTTTCCCACCTGGGGTGATGTCATCATGCAAATTGTCGGTACCAACGGTGTTATCGACGTCGATGCCGGACGGCAGAAGCTGGATCTATACTCCAACGAACAGGGATACCGCCACGTGTCCTGGGGAGATGATATGGATTACTATCTGATCAAAGACTGGGTTGAGATGATTGCCCAGGATCGTGAGCCCTTTATCACCGGCGAGGATGGTCTGCGGGCTTTGGAAGTGGCCCTAGCTGCCTACCAGTCTGCTAAGTCACACTCCGTGGTCCATATCCAAGACTAGGTCTTTTAGGCAATTAAAGAAGAGGTTGCCCCGAGGAATCACTCCTCGGGGTTTTTCTGTTCTTAGCCATCTCCTTCGCTGGTAGAAGGGAATGGGTGTTTGGGTGGTGTAGAAGCATCATAGGAAGAAATTGCAAACTAGAGTCGAGGGAGTATTAGTGCATGCCTACCTTTCGTTTCATTCACACTGCTGACCTACATCTCGACAGCCCCTTTCATGGCCTGGGTCAAGTCTCAGAGCATCTCCAAACCCGCATTGCTCGAGCCCCTTTGGTGGCCTTGAGAAGGATCGTCGATGCTTGCCTGGAGCACAGGGTTCACTGTCTGATTATCGCCGGTGACTTCTTTGATGGTGGTCGGGTTAGTCTGCATACTCAAGCCTATGTTCGCTCTCAACTGGAGCGGTTGGCAAAGGCGGGGATCGTCGTGGCGGCAGCGGCGGGAAATCATGATCCTCTGTCTGACGGGAACTTCCAGCTTGGTTGGCCGGAAAACGTCATCTGGTTTCCCGCAGACAGGGTGGGGGAAGTGGAGATTCCCTTGGAAGAAGGACAAGTTGCCCTGGTTCGTGGTGTCAGTTACGGGCAAAGGGATGTCGCTGAAGACCTATCGGAGTTATTTCCCCCGGCGGATCACGATGGGTGGCAGGTAGCGGTGCTTCACACCAGCGTTGAGGGATTAGGGGGTACGGAGAACTACTCTCCCACCACCCGGCAGGCGCTTTTAGACAAGGGGTATCGGTACTGGGCTCTGGGGCATGTGCACGGGGCCCGGATTTTGTATCAGGGACCGGAAACTACCATCGCCTATTCCGGCAGTCCCCAGGGGCTAAATCGCCTGGAGCGAGGAGAAAAGGGCTGCTATTTGGTGGAGCTGGGACAGGAAGGAGTTCTGGACCACCGGTTCCTCCCCTGTAGTGACGTGGTCTGGGAAGAGGTGGAGGTATCGATTTCTGAGGTTCCAACGGTCGAGGACTTGGTGGAGGAAGTGGGCCACCGCCTAGATGAGCTGGCCGCTCGATATGAGGGCCGCGGTGTGTTGGCCCAGGTTGAGATTAACGGTAGAGGACCTTTGCATCACTGGCTGCGCCATGACCAGGCCGCCGAAGAACTCCTATCCCTTTGGCAGGAACAGGTGGAAACCTGGGAGAGTGGGTTTGTGTTTCCCCACGGTGTCACCATCAACACCCGGCGGGACATTGATCTCGAAGAACTGGAGAGGGGTCAGGATTTTCTCGCGGAGTTGTTGACCGTCGCGGAGCAACTTGCTTCCCATCCCCAGGGGGAGATTCTCCAGGCCCTGGAGCCCTTGACAGCCCATCGTAGGGCTCGCCGCTACCTGGAGCCTTTGTCTCAGGGGGAGATCAAGACCTTGGTCACCGAAGGAAAACTCTTGGCATTAGACCGATTATTAGGGGATGAGAAGTAGTGTGGATTAGGGAGCTTTATATCGACGGCTTTGGGGTGTGGCAGGATTTTGCCCTGTCCCTAGGTCCCGAACTATCGATTTTTCTTGGTCCCAACGAAACGGGCAAAACAACACTGCTGAACTTCATCCGGGCGATGTGGTTTGGTTTTGCTCGGCGGGGACAGGCCAGTCGAGGAGAACCCTTAGCCGGAGGGCGGCATGGCGGTCGCTTGGTGTTGGTGACGGAAAAGGGAGTCAGTTATACCCTGGAAAGATACGGCGGGGAGGCCGGTCCCTCTTCGGGAACGGTCCAAATCCTCGACAATCAAGGGAATTTCTATGATGAGGCCTTTTTGACCACATTACTGGGTCATGTCAGTAAAGAGGTCTACTGCGGTATTTTTGCCTTTGGATTGACGGAGCTGGAACAACTGGAAAGCCTGTACGGTGATGAGGTTGGACAAGTCATTTACAGTGCCGGAGTGGGAGCCCCGGTATCCATTGCTCTGGTGGAGCAGGAACTGGCCCAAGAGGCTGCCCAGTTGTATCGTCCCGGAGCCAGAAAGCCGGCGATTAACCAACTGATCACCGAACTTGATGAGCTGCAGGAGGAAATTACCGCCTTGCGCCAAAGGCCCGAGGAATATGCCTCGGTGCAAAGGGAAGTCCAGGACCTAACGACGCAGCTAGAGGATCTAGAGGCCCAGCGCAGGCACCTGGCCGAGGATCTAGTCTGGTACCGGACCCTATTGTCTTTATGGGAGCAGTGGGAGGAGTTATTTCAAATTGAGCAGCAGCTGGCCAAGCTTCCCGAGTGCTTTCCCGTGACAGAAGCACAGGAAGAGGCAATGCGCCAGTGCCAGGAACGGGAAGGGGTGCTTGCCCAAAAATTCCAGGAACAGAAAAGGGCCGTGGCCCAGCTGCAACAGCAAGTCCAATCATTAAGTCCAGACAACAGTCTGCCAAAGGTGGCCTCTGACCTTACCGTACTGCTGGAAACCTACAGCGGCTTTGAAAAAAACTTCCGGCAGAGTCAGGAGCTGCGGCGCACCTTTGAGCAGCGGGACCGCCAACTCCAGGAGATCCTGCATTCCATCGGCGGGATTTGGTCCGAGGCAGCGGTCACAGCCTTTGATACCGGCCTGCAGGTGCGGGAGACGATTCGCCGGTTTGCTCAGCAGCTAGCCGAGGCCCAAGCCCAAATCCAGAGGGAGTCAGCTAGATTAGAATCGCTAAGGCAACGCCGGGCAGAACTTCTGCGGGAGGCCCATAACGCTAGGGAGCGGCTGGAGGAACTGATGGCTGTCATGCCGCAACTGTCCCATCCCTATCAAGAGCGGCGTCGGATTGCCAGAGAGTTCCTTCTGGATCAGGCCAAGTTGACGGAGTTACTGGCCAGAAGGGAGTGGCTCAAGGAAGCAGCGGCCAGCGCTGAGCGGGATGCCCGTCGGAACCAGCGAGGTCGTGGCGCCGGCCAAATAGCCTTGGGGATAACTATTTTGGGCGCCTTTTTGGCCCTTGCCGGTGGGGTGGGATCCTGGCTGGGAATGGGAAGCTGGTCCCTGGGTGTGGCCGGAGGGGGACTGGTCCTGGCCCTTGGCGGGGGAATCTGGTGGACTTGGCAGCTAGTGTCTGGCCGCAGCACTGCCGGCAAGGAAGGGCTTTTTCCTTCCTCCCAGGTCCAAATCAGGGACTTGCTGACAACCATCGAGGAGTATCGGCGAAGGCTGTTGCAGCATGGGCAGATACTGACAGGGAAGGAGTATCCTGCGGAGGATGAGATCTTTCAGGCCATTGACGAACTGGAGGCTGAGGGTGAGCTCCGGGCTAAGGTTGGGGGATGGCAGGAGCAAGTAGCGGAGCTGGAAGCAAAGCTAAGGGAAGTAGAAACCGATTATCAGGCGGCGGCAGAAGCCAAGGAGGTTGCCCGGCAGGAGGGGCAGAGGCTTGTCGAAGCTCTTCAAGACTGGCTGCAGCGCCGGAACCTGTCGCCAGATTTGTCACCGGAGGGAGCGTTAGAGGTGGTCCAACTGATCCGCTCTGCTCAGGATGTCCTTAGGGCCAGAGATGAGGCTGAGGCCTCTTGGCAAGTTCTCATGGTGGAAGTCAACGGTTTCTTGGACCGGCTGCAGGTGGTTCTTGCTGGCCTAGGGCAACCTCCGGTCACCCCCGAGGGGGTCTTCGTGGTGGTAGCCCAGCTGAAGGCAACCTGGGAAAGATACCAAGACCTGATGGACCAATTGACCGCGGCACAGCAAAGCCTCGAGGTGACCCAGGAGCAGTATGATGTGAACCAAGGGATTATTGACCGGTTACTGGCAGAGACCAACAGCGAGGACATTGGCGATTTCTATCGGAACCGTCGCCTGTTTAGCGAGTATTCCGCCCTGCGACAACGGCAGGAACATTTAGAGATCGAAATTCGGGCCAGATGTGGGGAGTGGGACTTGACCCAGGTGTATCGGGCGCTGGAGGAGACCCAGAGGGAATTTCTACGGCAACGGGTGTCGCAGCTAGAGGCCCAGCAGCAAGTTGCGGAGGAGTCCATTGCCCGGTGCCGGGAGTGTCTCGGGCGTTTGCGGCAGCGGCTGACGGATTTGGAGCAGGATGAGCGATTGCTGCTCTTGCAGCTGCGGGCCGATACTCTGCGGGAGGAGCTAAATCGCCGAGCCAGGCAGTGGCAGAAGTTGGCTATTGCCCGGGAAATAGTAACTGCCACCCGAGTTAAGTATGAACAGGAGCGACAGCCCCAGGTCCTCCAAAGGGCTTCGGCCTTCCTTCGCCAAATGACCGATGGTCGGTACCAGCGGGTTTTTGCTCCCCTGGGGCAGAGGGAAATTAGAGTGGTTGGCCGCGATGGAAGGCAGTTGGGGGTCGATCAACTCAGTCGGGGTACTGTGGAACAGCTTTATTTGGCGATGCGTTTGGCCCTGGCGCTGGAGTTTGGCCAGCGAGCCACCCCTTTGCCTCTGGTGATGGATGACATTTTGGTCAATTTCGATCCCCAGCGTCTAGAGCGGGCCTGTGAAGTGGTGCGGGAGGTTGCTCAGCAGCATCAGGTTTTGTTTTTTACCTGTCATCCCCATGTGGCTCAATGTCTGCAGGCAGGAGGGGGAACACCGATTATCCCGTTGGCCCACCGGTAGGCCTTGGCGCTGACAGCCCCCTTCGCTACCGGGTTTCTGCCTTGCTGTTATAGAAGCCTGGTGTTGGCGGCAGACTAGAACCAGGTGGGTCAATAGGGGGTGGCCAAAAATGGCACAGGATTACTACGATGCTATCGTAGTTGGAGCCGGGCCCGGTGGAGCTAGCGCAGCCTTGGTCATGGCGAGAAATGGGATGTCGGTACTGATGCTGGAACGGGGGAAACAACCGGGAACCAAGACGATGTTCGGTGGGACGATTTACAGTCAGGCGCTCCAGGACTTAATTCCGGAATACTGGCAGGAAGCCCCGGTGGAGCGAGCCATCGTTACCGATTCCCTGTGGTTAATGGATGTCACGTCGGCGGTGCAGCTTCAGTTTACCGGTCTAGATTTCGGCAAGGCGCCCTTCAACAAGTTCTCTGCTTTGCGGCGCCGCTTTGACCCCTGGCTTGCCCAAAAGGCAGTAGAGGCCGGTGCTGAACTTCGAACCAGCAGCTGTGTCGCCCGCTGTCTTAAGTACGGACGTGCGGTGTGTGGAGTTGAATTGACCACGGGAGAGAAAATTTACGGGAACTTAGTTATCCTCGCAGACGGAGCTAATTCCTTCCTGGCTCAACAGTTAGGGATGCTGGGGAGGATTTATCCCGAGTCGGTCACCGCCTATGTCAAAGAGGTAATTGAATTGCCCGCGGGAGTAATCGAGGATCGATTTCAGCTGGAACCGGGGGAAGGGGCTACCTATGGAATGGTAGGATACCCCACGGCAGGAGCCATCGGCAAGGCGGGAATTTGGACCAACAAAGATAGCATCTCCTTGATGGTTGGGGCCTACCTGAACGAAATGATGGCTAAGCGTCTCAATCCCTTTGACCTCTTAGTGAGGTTCAAACGCCACCCCTTGGTGCGCCGGCTCATCGCCGGGGGCAAAACGGTAGATTACCTAGCTCACATCATCCCCAAGGGTGGGTACAAGGATATGCCTCAGTTGTACGACGACGGGGTTCTAGTCGTCGGAGACGCGGCTGTGATGATCCGCGGCCGCCACGGAACGGATCTGGCGATGTTGACCGGAAGATATGCCGGCGAGACTGCGATTCAAGCCAAGGCAGCCAACAACTTTACCAAGCGGGAATTGGTTACCTACAAGGCCAAGGTTGATCGCAGCTGGTTCATGCAGGATATCAGGGCGACGGCGAAACACTCGGGGTATTATTCCAAGTATTCCGATGCCGACTACTTGCTGAGCCGGGCGGCGAATCGCAGCGCCTACAGGATGTTTTCCGAGGTGCAAGTTTCCGACGCAGACAAGAAGCGGGCGATCTTTCAGGAATTGCGAAATCTGCAGCCCCTGGGTCGGAGTCTGGCCGATGTATACCAGGGCTTGTTGAACTGGAGGGTGCTATAGGTGGGCGGATGGCTAGATGAAACCCAGGACCCCTTGCAGTGGGTGAGGACGGATCCACCGGAGCATTCCCATATCACCATTGTCAACGAGGATAAATGCCTGCAGTGTTCCGTACATCCCTGTACCTATATCTGTCCCGGGATGGTGTACCATTGGGATGAACACCGGAAGAAACTCCTGGTTTATTATCAGCGATGTATTGAGTGTGGAGCCTGTGTGATTGCCTGTTATGAGAACATCAGGATTCAGTGGCCCGGTGATGGCAAAGGGATCTACTAAGGAGGTCTAGTGCCTTCTGGGAGGAGAAATTATGGGTGAAACTTCGCTAACGGTTTGGTCTGAGGTAGACCCCCTGAGGGCCGTGCTGTTACATCGGCCCGGTGAGGAACTAAATAACCTCACTCCTCGATATCTGGAGGACTTGCTTTTCGACGAGATTCCTTGGTTACGTCAAGCCCAAGGGGAGCACGATGCCTTCGCCCAAACTCTTCAGGAGCAAGGGGTACAGGTGTATTATATCGAGGATCTGGTGGCTGAGGTGGTTGCCGACGAGGCTGTGCGCCAGCAGCTAATTGCTGACCAATTGGCCTTTGTTCGTACCGGGGATCCCCACCTGCCGCAGATTCTGACAGAATACCTGCAATCTCTGTCTCCGAGGCAGCTGGTGACCCAGTTGATTGCCGGTTTGCCCAAGGCGGCAATCAGACCCCTGAAACCCTATCGCACCTTAAGTGATTTGACCTCCGCCAGTTATCCCTTTTATCTTGATCCCATGCCCAGCATGTATTTCACTCGGGATCATGGGGTGATGATCGGCCATCGGCTGCTGATAAGCAGTATGTTCAATTTCGCTCGGCGCCGTGAGACGCTGTTCTTGCGCATTGCCTGTGGCTACCATCGGCTGTTCTCGGGAACGGAGTTGCTGGTTACCGAGGAAATTCCTCGGGGCATTGAAGGCGGCGACATTCTGGTGCCGACGGACAATACCCTGATCATTGGCTTGAGTGAGCGAACCACCGAGGAAGCCATCGAAGGGCTGGCCCATCGGGTGCTTTTCTCCGACAAGGGGATTGAGCAGATCATTGTGATCGAAATCCCGGCAAAGCGGGCCTATATGCACCTGGATACCGTCTTTACCATGGTGGACTATGACAAGTTCCTGATGTATCCGGGGATCCGGGATAGGATCAAAGTGTATCAGCTTACCACCGGTGCCCACAGAAGGGTCGCGGCGAAAGAGGAAGATTCCTTAGCAAGGGCACTGGGAAGGGCCCTGGGCGTAGGCAAAGTGGAAATCATCTATTCCGGTGGAGGAGACCCGATTACTGCGGCCAGAGAGCAGTGGGGAGATAGTACCAATCTCTTAGCTCTCCGCCCCGGTGTGGTGATTTGTTATTCCCGCAATGAAGCGACCAATCGGACGCTGCGGGAGAGGGGAGTCGAGGTTCTGGAAATCCCCGGGTCTGAACTGGTACGAGGCAGAGGCGGGCCTCGTTGTATGAGCATGCCTCTAATGCGAGACAAGGGAAGGTAAAGCCAAACTCCCACTCGGTGGGAGTTTTTTTGTGGATGTTCATAGAAGGGCGGGAATATCTGGCAAGGGCAAAAATACGAAAGATTACCATAATTTTGCAGGCCTTCCTTGTGCCATCGAGAAGTACCGATTCAGGTTATGACTCTAGTAAGCTGCGCGAGGTGATATCGGTGTTCGTTCATAACTGGCCGGTACGGCGCAAGATTCTTGGGGTAACGGGCCTACTCCTAGTGATTACAGCCCTGGTAGCCGTCATCGGAGTTATCGGGATTCGGCGAGTTACCTCTAGTATGGACATGCTGTACAGTACAACATTGCAAACAGAGACCACTCTGTCCTCCCTCGACAGTGGTCTCTATCGGTTGGACGCCACTCTTCGAGCCGTGACCATGGCTGGTTCCCAACGGGAGATGGAGGAGAGCATTGCTGAGTTTCGCAGTGGTTTAGAAACTGTCAGGGTTCAGTGGGAGGAGTTTGTTGCTGCCAATTCCACTTTCCAGGATCATCACCTCGCCGATGGGGTCGACGAGGTCGAAGCTCTCGCCCTAGAGGAGACGCCATCCCTTTACCAGCAATTTTCCCAGCGACTAGAGGAATATTCAGCTAAGGCTGAGGAAGTAATCGGCGGTTCCGTGGTGATGGCGATGGAAATGGCTCGGGAAGCATCGGTGGTGATTGAGTCGGCCCGGGAGATTTTGTCTGAAATTCGCACCCTATCTATAGAAAAGGGCGAGGAAATGCAGGCTGATACAGCCCTGGTTACCGCGGCCGCAGTGCGGTGGC
The DNA here is from genome assembly GCA_012727955.1 of Bacillota bacterium. Classification (NCBI taxonomy): domain Bacteria; kingdom Bacillati; phylum Bacillota; species Bacillota bacterium. Next base: position 13,083 of record JAAYGB010000061.1, on the reverse strand, counting down.
TGAAAACTCTGTCCCTTGCCGGGATCGTCATCGGAATCCTACTCAGCCTGTGGATCGCTTGGACTGTCTCCGGCCCCCTGCAACTGGCGGTTAGTGGATTGGAACTGATGGGTCAAGGGGATATGAGGGTACAGATCATTGACACGGGGCGGCGGGATGAAGTCGGTCGTTTGCTGACGGGATTACAGCGGACGGGAAACTCTCTGCGCCGGGCGATAGCCAGTGTGGTGTCTGTTGCCAAGGCAGTTTCCGCGGAGTGTCGTGAAGTGGCTGCCGGTGTTAGTCAAGTGGGAGCTTCCATTCAGCAGGTGGCTAGTACTGCCAACCAGTTTGCGGCTAGTGTCCAACAGGTAACGGCCAATAGCCAGGAAATGGAGAAGCAGTCCAATGCCGTGATCCAAGCGGCGGAGGCTGGAACTCAGCGTCTTGATCTGGCGGTGGCTAAGATGGAGGCCATCGAGATGCAAACCACCACCGTCACCCAGTCCATCAAAGGACTCATTGGCCGGTCTCGAGAAATTGGTAATATAGTGGCGTTGATTGCGGAAATTGCCAGTCAGACGGATCTGTTGGCCTTGAATGCCGCCATCGAAGCGGCCCGGGCCGGAGAATCCGGTCGAGGATTTGCGGTGGTGGCTGCGGAGATTCGAAAGCTGGCTGAGGACCGGTGAGGCGACGGAGCAGATTCGGTCCCTGGTGGAAGAGATGCAGCGGGAGACGGCTCAGGTCGATGATGATAACCGGCAAATGGTGCAGGAGGTAACCGCGGGTGTTGCCGCGGTAGGGGAAACCGAGGCAGCCTTTGTCCAGATTCGAGAGGAAATCCGTCGGATGGCGGCCAGGATCGACGAAGTGGCCGCTGCTGCCGCCCAAATTGGTGTCGGCAGTCAAGATATTGCCAGTGCGACGGAGGAGCAGTCGGCCTCGATTCAGGAAGTAGTGGCGATGATTGAAAGGTTGGCGCAGCAAGGCCAATTGCTCAATGAGTCCGTTCAGGGCTTCCGGGTGTAATGAGTTTGTTGCAGAACTTGGTGGTGAAAGAAAATGAAGCTTGACCCCTGTGGGCATCTGGAGCAGTTATTGGAGCGATATCCCCCATTAGCAGTATGCCGCGAAAGTATTTGGCAAGGGTTTCAGGCCATTAAAGCAGCCTTTGCCGCGGGGGGTAAGCTCTTGGTCTGTGGTAACGGTGGTAGTGCTGCCGATGCTGAGCATATTGTCGGCGAATTGATGAAGGGGTTTCTGCGGGAGCGAGCCGTGGGTGATGAGTGGGTCGAGAAATTCCGAGAGATCGATACCTCTCGAGGACCGCAATTGGCCCGGGCGCTGCAGTTGGGGCTTCCTGCAGTGGCCCTGAGCGCACACACCGCTTTGAACACTGCCGTGGGCAATGATAACGGTGGCGATTTGATTTTCGCCCAGCAAGTCTTCGTCCTGGGGCAACCAGAGGATGTACTCTTAGGTATTACCACGTCGGGCAATTCCACCAATGTGGTCAAAGCGATGATTACCGCCAAGGCCAAGGGGATGACTACCGTGGGACTGACGGGGGCGAACCAGGGCGAAGTCGCATCCTTCTGTGATGTACAGATTCGGGTACCGGCAGCGTCGACTCCTGTGATTCAGGAGTATCATTTGCCTGTATATCACGGGTTGTGTGCAATGCTGGAGGCGGAGTTTTTCTAAGAGTATTTCTGCAATCAAAAAAACACCGGGAGGGCTATGCCCCCCGGCTTTTTTGGTGCTTAAGATAAAATTCTGTCCCTACTTCGCCGGGAATCCCGCTACACTACCGGGCGCTGGGGCTACTGGTCCACCACCGGCCAACTTGCTGACTGTAGCGATGCGGTTCATCGGAATTTCGAGAATGACGTTTCCATTGATCAGGACAATGAATTCTCGCGTTACACGACTGAGAATACCGGCAACGGCGCTGTAGGCACCGCCGGAGGTGAGAATTACCAGGACATTGTCGTTGATTTGTCTACACAGTAGGTCGTGGAAACTGTCGCCCCGGGGACAGTCGTAATAAGATTGATACCTTTCAGTCCCACGCCGTTGATCGCAGTATCTTCTATCATCGCAGTATCTTCGATCATAGTATCCTTCAGTTCTACCCATTCGCGCGGACCTCCTCTTCTAGTCTTACCAAGTCTTACCAAGTCACCGGTTTTTCCCCTATTGGGCCTTTGGTCTTGGTTGCTATATACTATTACGTTTGACCACAGGTGCCTTAGGAGAGGGGTCCCAATTGCCGACAAACGGGAGTCGACTCCTAGCCCCAAGGTACTTACTCTGTGTATATACTATCCTGAGAGCGGCCTTCGGGCCTTTGGTAAGATAACTTTCGGAAAGTGAGGGCCAAGGAATGAGGAGAATTACTCTATCGTCGGATCCTCTTGCCGACGATCTTCCCGATGAGCTGAAAGAGGCAAACCTGCCGACCTTCACCATGGATCAACCCCAATTGTCGCAGACTGAGGCAGTGGAGCCCGATTGGTATCACGTGTTTCCCGGACTTAATCCTCAAGGAACGGTCCTGGGATCGCCGCCCCCGGCCTATGAGCCTGAGTTTTCCATGGAAGAGTTTCTCACCTCGGCCACTCCCCTGCAGGTAGAGAGATACCGCCGCCCTGGAGTTCTGGGGGGAGAAATCCTGTTGGTTTTGCTGCTGATTTTAATCCTGTTCCTGCTCTAGTTCGCGCTCGATAGGGACTTGCTTGTCACTGGGGAGGAGGCAGGGGTCCTCCTCCTGCTAACCTGGCGACTGCAGCAATATGACGAAAGGGAATCAAGGTTACTATGTTGTCGCTAATTAAGGTAAGATAATCGGCGTGGACCGCTCCAATCACTCCGGAGATGGCGTTATAGTTGGCGCCGGTAGCCAGGATAATCAGTACGCTATCGTCCTGATAGGCAGAAATCCCGTCAGAAAACCATCTGAGGGGATTTTTTTCTGCCTGCCGCCGCCACTTGCGTTTTGATACGGTGCCCAATCCCAATCCCTCCCAGGTTTGTTCTCGTTCTATGATATATCTTTGCCCAAGGGATGGTCACAGGGGAAGATGGGGTCATGACCAACCAAGTCTGGGAATATACTGAGGCAGCGAGGATTCTTGGGGAGGCGGTGTCGGTGCGGAAGGAGCGCGTTAGATTTGTTGTTATTACCAAGACCAAGCTGCTGTGGATAGGTCTTGCCATTTTGGGTTTGTTGGCCCTGTTGGCGGTTGTAACCACTCGCACTCTTCCTATCGTTGGCGATGAATTGCAGTTGCGGAGGGCCGACGTGGTCTTAGATGCCGGTCACGGGGGGATAGATTCCGGAGCCCATGACGGAGCTGGAGTCTATGAAAAGGATATCGTGTTGGACGTGGTCTTAAGAATGCGGGAGTATTTGGCGAGGTACGGTCTGACGGTAGAGTTGACTCGGGAGACGGATCAGGATCTGAGCGGATTTGAAACCCATCGTCGAGGTCGTCACCGCCAGGACTTGGCTAATCGGGTCAAAATTATGAACCAAGGACAGGTTGCCGTCAGCATTCATGTCAATGCCATAGCGGATCCTTCCGTTCATGGTGCCGTTGTTTTCTATGCCAGGGGTTCAGAGCAGGGAAAGCTCTTGGCGGAAAAGGTGCTGGCGGAATTGGGCAAGGTCCAGCACTTGAATCATTCCTTTGTGGTACCCAGGGAAAACATCTACGTCCTGCGGAACACGTCGGTGCCCACCATCTTGGTGGAGCTGGGATTTATCTCCAATGCCGAGGATAAAGCCAAACTGATCACCGAGTCCTATCGACAGACCTTGGCTGAGGCTGTTAGTCGGGGTATTTTGGACTACTTTGAAGTGGAACTGGAAGAGGACGTGACACCCGATGGAGCCGAGGGTGAGGAAGGACCGCTAGCTCCTGAGGAATCTTCCCGGCAAGGGGAAGGATTTTTCCGCCGGTGGTTACCCTTCCTGTTCAAGTAGGAAACTGTGGGGTTAACTGCTGTACTTAGCTGTGCATAGGGGTGGGTGGGCTGGGTCAGGCTAGGGGTGGAGGGATCAGACATGGCAAAATCCAAGTCCGGCGGCTCAACCCACCCTCGCCGGCCGCAACAGCCCTGGCACAGAGTGGATGCAAGACTGGAGGCCTCAAGGGAGCTGGCTCCCAATACCGGTGAAGGGGTAGATGCCCCCAGCATCCGGGAGTCTGGGGCCACCAAGGGACGGAAGTCGAAGCGGGTAGTTAAGCCAGAGCCCACTTCATAAACCCAAAGAAAAAAACAAATAGGACCAGATTCCCATGAACGCCTTCTCAGGGAGCTGAGTATGATAAAGCAAGACAGCTCGAGAGGAGGAGTTCTCCCTATGGTAGAACAACAAAGTGGATTCTTAGGTGGCAACTTCGGGTTTATCATTTTCTTGGTCTTGATCTTGCTCTTGTTTGGTGGCTTTGGCTTCTAACTTAGAGTGTTTGGGAGTAAAACCCCATCGGTAATACCGGTGGGGCTTTATTCATTCCTATTGGCCGGACAAGCGTGCCTTCACCTTTCCGAAGAAGGAAGTAGATTGACTTTTTCCCGTCGGGTCCGAGGTCGCCGCCACAGGGGCGAAGTCTTCCGGTAATTCTGCTAGGGCTGCTTGATTGCCATGGGCCAGGAATAACTCTCGGGCCAATCCGCGGTACGCGTCGGCACCGGCAATGGTGGCAGCATGGAAAATCACTGGGGTACCTTTTTTGGCTGATTCCGGGAAGCGAATACTGCGGTAGACGATATGGTCAAAGACTTTGCCTTCAGCTTGAAAGCGGCGGGAGATCTCTTCGAGAACTTCGTGGGCATGGTTGGTGCGCCGATCAAACATCGTCGGCAAGAATCCCAGGATCCGCAGCTGACTGTTCTGTTGTCCCTGGACCTGATGTACCAACTTGAGGAGGGCTTCGACACCTCGGAGGGCCAGATACTCACAGGCGATGGGAATGATTAAGCCATCGGCAGCCACTAAAGCATTGACGGTCAGCAGTCCCAGTGATGGCTGGGAGTCGATGAGGACAAAGTCATAGTTGTCCCTAACCGTTGACAAGACAGCTGCGATGCGGCGTTCCCGGGCCACCATCCCGATCAGCTCCATTTCCGCCAGGGCCAAGTCGATATTGGCGGGAACCAGGTCGACACTAAAGTCCGTTTGGAGCATGATCTCTGAGCTGATTTCGCCTTCCTTGAGAGCGTCGTAGACCGATGCTGTCAGCATGTCCGGTTGAAACCCGCAGGAGAGGGTCATTCCCCCCTGGGGATCGAGATCCACCAGAAGAACCCTCTGTCCCAGTTGCGCCAGCGCCGCTCCTAAGTTAACAGTAGTTGTCGTCTTGCCCACGCCGCCCTTTTGATTCGCAATTGTAATTACCATTCCCATATCCTTCACCGCCAGTTCTATTGAGCTCCACCCAAGGTGAGCTTTCGATCCCTTCGATATTTCGGATTAGGCCCGAGGGATTCCTGCTCCGGGAGGATCAAGTCCTGAGTTTATCGGGATGAAGGCAGGGTAAAAATAGTGAAAACAGAAAGAAAGAGTAAAGAATATGTAGGTTGGGGGAATGAAGTCGATGAGTGAACAGGGAAGTAATCGCTTGCCGACCCGTCAGGAAATTCCCGACGAGATGAAATGGCGGCTGGAGGATATCTATGCCAACGATGATTTGTGGTCCCAGGACTATCACTGGGTGACAGAAAAGCTTCCGGTCTTAGGTGAGTTTGCCGGACAGTTGGGGACCTCTGGACAGGTACTTCTGGATTGTTTGCGTCTGCGGGATCAAATCCTCGAGAAATTTGAGCGCCTCTATGTCTATGCCCGGATGCGGCAAGACGAAGACAACACCGATCCCAAGTACCAGGCCCTGGTGGATCGGGCTGAGACCTTGGGAGTGCAGGTCGGCAGCCAGACTGCCTTCGTCGAGCCGGAGATCCTGGGCATCCCGACGGAAACCCTGAGAGAGTTTGTCGAGGGTACCACTGGCCTTGACCTGTATCGCCACTACTTAGAGAATATCCAGCGGATGCGGGATCACACTTTGCCCGTTGAGCAGGAGCGCTTGCTGGCGGAAGCCTCGGAAATGGGTCAGGCTCCCAGCAATATCTTTTCGATGTTCAATAATGCCGACATTCAGTTTCCTACCATCCGGGATGAGTCGGGGCAAGAGGTGGAACTAACTAAGGGACGCTTTATCCAATTTATGGAGAGCAAGGATCGACGGGTGCGTATCGATGCCTTCAAGGCTTTGTACAGCACCTATGGGGCTTGGAGGAATAGTCTGGCCGCGATGCTAGCTGCCAATGTCAAGAGATTCGCCTTCTTTGCTCGCACCCGGAAGTACAACTTCCCCTTGGAGGCCGCACTGCACGGAGATAATATCGAGGTTTCGGTATACGACAATTTGATCAACGCCGTTCACGAGAACCTACCGGCATTGCATCGTTACGTTCGTTTGCGGCGTCGGTTGTTGGAAGTAGACGAGCTGCACATGTACGATTTGTACACTCCTATCGTCGCCGACGTTGACATGGAAATTCCCTACCCTGAAGCGAAGTCCACGGTGATCACAGGACTAGAGCCCTTGGGTGAAGACTACATAGCCAATCTCAAGGAGGGCCTGGAAAACCATTGGATCGATGTGATGGAAAACCGAGGCAAGACTTCGGGAGCCTACTCCTGGGGGGCCTATGGGACCCATCCCTATGTGCTGCTCAACTGGCAGGATACCTTGGACAACATGTTTACTTTGGCCCACGAGATGGGGCATGCGCTCCACAGCCATTATTCCGACACCAATCAGCCATACATTTACGCACAATATCCCATCTTCTTGGCTGAGGTAGCTTCGACGGTGAACGAGTCGCTGTTGATGCACCACTTACTGAACACCGTTACGGAACGGAACCAGCGCAGGTACTTGATTAATCACTACTTGGAGCAGTTTCGGGGAACCGTTTACCGCCAGACGATGTTTGCCGAATTTGAAAAGGAGATCCATCAGCGGGTCTGGGCCGGAGAGCCCTTGACACCCCAGGTGCTGTGCGACAGCTATCGACGGTTGAATGAGGTCTACTATGGTCCCGATATCGTCGTGGACCCAGAGATTGAGATGGAATGGGCCCGTATTCCCCACTTCTATACCCCCTTCTACGTGTATAAGTACGCCACCGGCTTTTCGGCGGCAACAGCACTATCACAGAGGATTTTGGATGAAGGGGAAGAAACTGTTGAAAGGTACCTGACTTTCCTGAAGGCAGGGGGTTCCGATTATCCCTTGAACATCTTGCGTCGGGCCGGTGTCGATATGACTACCCCAGAGCCGATTCAGGCTGCTCTGCGGGTATTTGCCCAATTGGTCGAGGAGTTGGAGACTCTCTAGCATAAGATCCCGTCTAAGTCAGGAGCAGAAGTCTGCCAGGGGATAATAGTAAGGGGGAAGACAAGTTGAGCTATGAAAAGTACCGAGAATTAGCCAAGAAAATGATCATGGCTGGCGTTGAGGCTGCTGATCCGACTAATTCTGTAGGCAATAACGTGCGGGTGTCCGATGGCAAGCTAATCATCTGTGACGATACCTACGATTTGGAACAGTATGATCGGGTATTGTTGTTTGGTATCGGCAAGGCTGCAACACCGATGTGCGCAGCCTTTGAGGCCATTCTCGAACCCGATGATGGGTTAGCTATCACCAAACTGGGCGACGAGATCAGCATCGTCGAAACCAAGATTCCGGTGAGAAGGGCATACCATCCAGAACCACGGGAAGTCAACGTCGAAAGTGCCCGGGAGATTTTGGACATGGTGGAGGCAATCAGGCCCGATGAAAAGGTCCTAGTTGTCTTCATGATCTCCGGTGGAGGTTCCGCTTTGTTTACCGTTCCCCCAGAGGGAATCAGCATCGACGATATGTATAGGCTGAATCAATTGCTAATGCACTGTGGGGCAACGATTTATGACATCAATACCATTCGTAAGCATGTATCCCAGGTTAAGGGTGGCCGTTTTTCCCAACTGTGTGCCAAGAAGGGTGCCGATGTGGCCGCTTTGATCCTCTCCGATGTCGTCGGTGATGACCTTTCGGTGATTGCTTCTGGTCCTACTTACATGGATCAAAGTACCTTCGACGATGCGATTCGCTTGATGAAGGAGTATAATATCTGGGATGAGACACCGGAATCCATTCGGGAGTACATGCTCAAGGGAACCCAGGATCCCAGCATGGAGCCACCCCGAAGGGTGCTTGAGAATACTCGCAATTACCTGATTGGAACTAACATGGTGGCAATGCAGGCCGCCAAGAAGGTAGCCGAAGAGGCAGGCCTGCCAACGATGATCTTGACGGGGCAGAATACTGGAGAAGCCAAGTACATAGCTCGGTGTATTATGGGAATTGCCAAGGAAATTCAAGACAGCGGCAATCCTGTATCTCCCCCAGTGGCTCTCATTATGGGTGGAGAGATGACGGTCACCTTTGACTGGGAGGACCGAGATGGCTTTGGGCCCAATCGAGAGTTTGTGTTGGCTTCTGCCATTGAGATAGCCAACCGCGATAGTATTATTGTCGCCGGTGTCGATACCGACGGCGTTGACGGTGAGGGTAAGTCCGGTGCCATCGCAGACCCCCGTACCGTGCATCGCACAGAGCTTAGTGCCAAGTACTACCTGGATAGCCATAACGCCGAGATTTACTTCGACGCCTTGGGCGATTCACTGGAGTTTGAGTCCCGGACCAACGTGAATGATCTCGACGTGATTATTGTGCTGCCGAAGGGAACCTGTACGGAGTAATTTTTCTGGCCGGTCAAGGAGAGAAAAGAGTGATCTTGCGTTTATTAAGCAGCGGGATCGCTCTTTTTTTATTATTTTTAGCGGAAATCAGCATACAATTGTTACCACTGAAGTCAAGGATTGACAGGATATTTGTGGTCTGATTATAATTAAGCCAGTTCTGACTGGACAGTCAGTCATTCATTCTCGTCTACCGCCCAGGTGAGTAGACCGGCGCGAGGAGTTAGAGTGGGAAACCACTGGGACAGGAGGTAGTGGAAAGTGAAGAGAGGTCTAATAGTTGGGTTAGTTGTAGTATTGATCGTTGCAGCCATCTTGGGGTTTCGCATTTTCTCCCAAAGGCCCAGTGAGACCGGCCAGATTCCGGTAGCGGTTCAGCCTGCCCTGCAATCTGGGGGAAGGGCAACGGCAGTGGTGACAGAGGAGCCGCAGTTTCAGCACATCGAGGAGATTCTTAAGTTACACGGCAAGCTGGAGGCCGCAAGGCGAGTGGATGTGATTCCCAAGGCGGCAGGTCAGATCACCGCGGTTTACCATTCTGTGGGAGATCGAGTCAACCGGGGCGACCTGCTGGTGCAGCTGGAAACCGAAGGATTGGAGCTGCAGCTGCAGCAAGCAGAGGCAGCCCTGGAGGCCGCCCAGGCCAATCTCCAAAGGACCGTGGAGGGAGCCCGTCCCGAAGAAATCGAACAGGCAGAAGCTGTTCTGGCACAGGCCCAGGCCAGCCTGGCCAACGTTCAGCTGGTATATGCCCGGAGTAAACGGTTGTATCAGTCGGGAGTATTATCTGGACAAGAATGGGATTCGGTCCAGGCGCAATACAAAGTTGCCGTCGCTCAGGAACGGGCTGCGGCCAAAAGCCTGGAGCTGGTTAAACAGGGAGCTCGAGAAGCCGATATCGCTGCAGTTCGGGCCCAGGTACGGCAAGCGGAAGTAGCCGTGGCCGCTGCGCAGCTGCAGCTAGATCACGCCTCGGTAACTGCACCTGTCTCCGGTACCATTGCCGCGGTGAATGCCGAGGTGGGGGCAATGGCTGCTACAATGCCGGTGGTCACCATCTTGGATTTGGACAATCTGAAGATTGAGCTCAATGTCGGCGAAAGGGAAATTGTATCTCTGGCCCCTGGGCAAGAGGTGCGGGTCCAGGTGGCGACCTTGTCGTCGGAGAGCTTTCCCGGTGTGGTCGACACCGTCTATCCTGCCGCGGATCCCGTCACTGGGCTTTTCAAGGTGGAAATCCAGGTAGATAATTCCCGAGGCCTGCTTAAACCGGGAATGTATGCTACCGTTTCCATTGTGACTGCGGCCAAGGATCACGCGCTCACCATCCCCAGCCGAGCTGTGGTTACCGCCAATGGTGTCGATGCCGTCTACGTTGTTATCGATGAACGGGCGGTCTTGACGCCGGTAACCCTGGGTCTAGAGGGAGACGGGGTTGTTGAGTTATTGGCGGGTGTTGGCCCTGACACTGCAGTGGTGGTCAGCGGTCAGGATTTTCTCGCCGATGGTGACGTGGTTCGCCCTGTGGAGCGAGGTGATCTGCGATGAGACTACCCCACTTGGCTGTAAGAAGGCCTGTCACTATCTGGATGGGCATCCTGATTATCGTGATCTTAGGTGTTGTCAGTGTGTCTCGGTTGCCCATAGAGTTGCTGCCCAGCATCGAAGTTCCCGTCCTAGCGGTGGTCACCACCTATGAAGGTGCCGGTCCCTTTGAGGTCGAGACAATGATCTCCCGGCCCTTGGAAGAGGTGATGGGAGCGGTCAATGGGATCACCAATATTGCGTCTACCTCCAGTCGGGGTACCTCCGTCGTCACCTTGGAGTTTGACTGGGATACAGATATGGACATGGCCAGCCTCGATGTCCGGGAAAAGGTGGACCTGATCAAAGGTGTATTACCAGAGGATGCCGACTCACCCATTGTGATGAAGTTCAGCCTGGACTCTATGCCGGTAATGCAGTTAGTCCTCCATGGAGACCGACCGGGTCATGAACTGCGGCGGATTGCCGAACAGGTAATTAAGAATCGCCTAGAGAGGCTGGATGGCGTGGCATCGGTGGAGGTTTCCGGAGGACAGGGACGGGAAATCCAGGTGATTCTTCATCCCGGTTTGCTGCAGACCTACGGGATTTCCGTGACTTCTGTGGTTCAAGCTCTGCAGGCGGCGAACCTGAACTTGCCCGCCGGCCAGATTACTGAACGAGGTCTGGATTATATAGTTCGCACTACTGGGGAATTTACCAATGTAGCGGAAATCGAAGAGGTGCGGGTTCCGTCCAGTCGCGGCGGGCTGGTCCGTCTGGCCGATATCGCCATTGTGAAGGACACCTACCAAGATGCCGACCAGCTCAGCCGACACAACGGTAGTCCCAGTGTTTCCTTGAGTATTCAAAAGGAAGCCGGTGCCAACACTGTGCAAGTTGCAGAGCGGGTGCATCGGGAAGTGCAGGCCATTGAAGCGGAACTTGTTGGGTTGGAATTGGTCGCGATCAACGACACCTCGGAATTCATTAGTCTGTCCATTAGAGGTATTGTTGAGAGCGCTCTCAATGGAGCCGTCTTGGCAATCTTGATTCTGCTGGTCTTCCTTGGTTCCATTCAGTCCACCTTGGTTATTGGCATCGCGATTCCGGTGTCAATTGTTGCAACCTTTATTTTGGTTTACTTCAGCAATACCACCCTCAACATGGTCTCCATGGGCGGCTTGGCCCTGGGAGTAGGTATGTTGGTGGACAATGCCATCGTGGTTTTGGAAAACATCTATCGGCATCAGCAAGAGGAAGGGAAGGAACCGAAGGTTGCCGCGGCAGAGGGTGCCGAAGAGGTGGGAACGGCCATCAGCGCCTCTACGCTGACCACCATTGCGGTATTCTTGCCGGTGGTGTTTATCGCGGGATTGGCCCGGGAGATCTTCAAGGACTTGGCCTTGACCGTTACCTTCTCCCTGTTGGCATCCTTAGGAGTTGCCCTCACCATCGTTCCCTCGGTGGCTGCCAGGTTGCTATCAACCAAGGATACCGGTCGGACTAAGAAGTCTTGGCTGCAAAGGTTTTTTAACAAGCTGCAAGCGGGATATAATCAGGTAATTCTCTGGGCTCTCAGGCATCGTGGGATTGTTATCGCTGCCACATTAGTTACCTTCATTGGGTCATTGGCCCTGGTTCCCAGCATCGGAATGGAGTTCATGCCAGAGATGGATGAAGGGACCATCAATGTCATGGTCAGTATGCCCAAGGGAACAAAGCTGGAAGACACTGATCGAATCGCAGCTTTGTTGGAAGACTACGCCCAGGGAATCCAAGAAGTAGATGGCGTGTTTGTTTCCATCGGAGCAGAAAGTGCCAGTTTGTATATAACTCTAGTTCCCTTGGAAGACAGGGAGAGAAGCAGCTTCGAAGTTGGTGAGGAGTTGCGTCAATATGCCTCGAGGCTGCCGGGAGCGGAGATCTCCGTCTACTCTGTGAGCACGATGATGGGATTCGGTGCGCCGATTCAAGTTAAGCTCAAGGGCGATGACCTGGCGCTTTTGGAAAGCTCCGCTCAGAGGATCAAAGCCGCTATCGAGCAAATTCCCGGCACCAGGGAAGTGTCCACCAGCCTTGAGGACACTGTTCCGGAATTTCGGATCATTGTTGATCGGGAGAAGGCTGCCTCCCACGGACTGAGTATCGCCCAGATCGCTTCCACCGTTCGGACCGCGGTGAGTGGCCAGACGGCCACTCGGTATCGCAGTGGTGGCAGGGAGATTGATGTGGTGGTTCGGTTCCAGGATCAGTGGAGGGGTGACACCGCTGACCTGCGCAGCATTCCAATCCAGACCACCCAGGGAGGCCAAGTTCCCTTGGGTGAAGTAGCCTCCTTGGAACTTGCCACCAGTCCCGTACAGGTGCAGCGGGAGGGACGAACCAGGGTGGTCTCTGTATCCGGTCAGATCATGGGTACAGACCTGGGTACTGTAATGCAGCAGGTATCGTCCCTTATCGAGGACATGGACTTACCCGATGGTGTGTTAGTAGAATTTGGCGGACAGGATCAGCTGATGACCGAGGCCTTTCAGCAGTTGGCCTTGGCCTTGGTGTTAGGGATAGTACTGGTGTTCATGGTGATGGCCGCTCAGTTTGAATCCTTGCTCCAACCCTTTGCCATCATGTTTACGATGCCCTTGGCCTTCATCGGTGTCGTCGGTGGCCTTTGGATCGGCAACTTATCCCTCAATGTCCCAGGATTGATCGGAATCATCCTCCTGGCCGGTATCGTCGTTAACAATGGAATTGTGTTG
>JAAYGB010000060.1 GCA_012727955.1 Bacillota bacterium | reverse complement strand
CTGGAGTACACCGGGATGGAGTAGCGAGACATGGCGGTCTCAGCGACCTTAGCATAGTCAATGGAGTATGCTAGGGCTCTACGGACCTCCGGAATGTTCAAAGGATACCTGTTGACGTTGATGAACAGGGATGGAATGGAAGCTGGCATGTAATAGGGTTCTTCATCGAACCAGGTGCCAACGGGTAGACCCTTGTCTTCCCACATCTTCCAGATCTCGGGGACAAACTGTTGGGACCAGTCAACTTGTCCTCGTTCAAATGCCAGGTTACCGGCATCATTACTCTTGAAAATCGGGTGTACATAATAGCGGGGAGCAGGCTTTCCGTAGATGGGAATACCCCAGTAGTTGTCATCCCGCTCCAGGATAATTTGCTGTTGGTTGGCAAAGATCAGCTTGTAGGGACCGGAACCTACCGGCTCGGTGTTATCGAAGCGGATCACAGTGCCGTCTTTTTCCTCAACCTTGCTCCAGATGTGCTCCGGTACAATCCTAATGGTACCTAGGTATTGCTCAACCATACCCCGGTTGGGATTGGATGGGTTGAGGACCAACTCAAAGGTGCGGTCGTCTACCTTCCTGGCTTCAGTGATGCAGTCCCACAGGGGGCTGAAGGCAAGGGCGTACTTCTTACCTAAATTAAAGGTATAGAGCACGTCTTCTACGGTGAGGGGGGTACCGTCTTGCCATTTGGTACCGGGCTGCATGGTTACCCTGACCACGTCGCCATCCCACTCATAGCTCTTGCCCAAGAAGGGCTCCAACTTACCGGTGAGGAAGCTGTAGCCAAACAAACCCTCATAGAGGCTGTAGTCATCGTCCGTTGGCCAAGCATTAGCAGTGACAAAGGGGTTCCAGTTGGTGGGTGGGCCCCAATGCTCTCCGGCTTTATACAAGGTTTCCTCCCGCGGTAGTCGCAAGGGGGCACCGGCATGACCGATAGCTGCAACGGACAGTACCAGTATCGTGACTAGTAGAACACCGATGAATCTACGCATGCTTAGTCTCCTTTCAGATCATAGAGTGCTGATGTCTAAGCCAGGCTAGGTCAAACTCGATTGGTGACCATGCGAAGTAGCTTGCCAGAATCACCTCCTCAGTGTGAATTTCGGATATACCTACAGGAAGAGCAGTCAAGGCTTTTCCTGAGACCGAAAACCACGCCGGAATGCAAAGACGGACAAAAGCTCAGCTATCTTGTCTTACTCTATCTGTCCAGGGGGATGTTTCTTTGCAGCTACAAATCCCATTGCCGTTCTAGGACGGGAACGTCATTCATCAATCGCTTGGTGTACTCATCCTTGGGGTTGGTGATCACCTCATCGGCGTCTCCCTGTTCGACGATCTTGCCTTGAGACATGATCAACAGCCGATCACTGGTATAGTAAGCAAGCCCGATATCATGGGTAATGAACATAATAGTCATCCCCATAGTTTCTCGCAAATTCAGCAACAGGTTAAGAATTCCAGCTCGGCTGGACGCGTCGATCATCGACGTCGGCTCGTCGGCGATGAGAACATCGGGATTGATAAGCAGGACCCGAGCAATCATGATCCTTTGTCGTTGACCGCCGCTGAGCTCATGGGGACGTTTATCCAACAGTTCGTCCGCGTTGAGACCGACGTTTTTCATGCACTCCTGAATCATTGCTTCCTTTTCCTGAGCACTGGGCTGGTGGGGAAGCAGCCGAAAGGCGTTGCCCAGGAAGGTCCGCACGGAATAAAAGCTGTTGAAGGAGGAAAAGGGATCCTGGAACACCGCTTGTACGTGGGTCCAATACTTTTTGGATTCCTGTCGGCCCTTCAGTGAGGTGATGTCCCTACCGCTAAAGAGAATGGTTCCCGAGGTAGGTTGCATCAGCTTCAGCAGCATCCGAGCGGTGGTTGTCTTGCCACTGCCGCTTTCCCCCAGGAGAGAAATGACTTCCCCCCGTTTGATGCTAAAGGAGATGTTGTCGACGGCAACGGTGGCATTTCTTCCGCTACCAAACACCTTGGTCAAGTTACGGACATCTAAGATGGTATCTCGGTTGAGATTTCTTCGCTCTGATTTAGCCAGCACCATGTCGTTCTGTCACCTACCGTTTCGGGATTGGGCTCATGGGTCTTGCACTTCTCCATCACATAGGGGCACCTTGGACTGAATCGACATCCCACCGGTGGATTCTTCAAATCCGGGGGTACACCGGGAATACCGACGATGGTCTTTTCCTTGGTGCCTACTTCAGCAGTGAGTACGGAACTCATCAGTGCCGACGTATAGGGGTGTACCGGGTCAAAAATCACGTCCTCCATCGGTCCGACTTCCGTTAGTTTACCGGCATACATGATGGCGATCCGGTCCGCGAAGTGCCGCAGAAGGGGCAGTTCGTGGGTGATAAACACTATGCTGCGGATGATGCCCTCCCGCAGCAGGGTAACCAGCAACCGGATTACCACCTTCTGAGAGCTTACATCCAGGGCTGAAGTGGGCTCGTCACAGATCAGCACCTTGGGATTCAGCAGGGTAGAGATAACGATGATCACCCGCTGCTTCATCCCGCCACTGAGCTGGTGGGGATATAGATTTAAGACCCGCTCGGGAAGCCCCAGTTCCGTTAGGCGTTGCCTAGTCCGCTCGATGGCTTCGGCCTTGGAGATTTCCGGGTAGTGCTCTCGGATGACATCGACGGCAAAGGAACTGATCTTCTGTGTTGGGTTAAGGGCATTCATTGCACCCTGGGGAACCACCGACAGATAGGTTCCCCGGACAGACTTTCTCAGCCTCTCCTGGTCTAGGGAGAAGACGTTGTCGCCGTTAACAAACATCTCGCCTCCCCGCACATATAGCGGCGGTTGATGCATCATGGCGATAACGTTGGCCAAGGTACTCTTGCCGCAACCGGATTCGCCGGCAATGCCAAGGACTTCGTTTTCCCACAGTTCTAAGGAAACACCATCTACCGCTTTTACCTCTCGGCCATCGACCAATCGGTAATATGCTTTCAGATCTTTGATTGTCATCAATTTATTCATGTCAGCTCTTCCTTAATCTTGGATTGAAGACTTCATCCATACCAGAGTTCATCAACATCAAAGAGAAGGAAATCACCGTTAAGAAGAACACCGGTGGCAAGAAAGCCCACCAAGCTCCTGTTCTTACAGCTTCCCACAGCAAGGCCCACTGCAGCATGATCCCCAACGAGACCGTCTGGCTGGGACCTAGTCCCAACATGCTCAAGGTAGCTTCATTCAAAATAGCGCTACTTAGCTGCAGGATGAAGGCCATAAAGATGTAGGAAAACATATAGGGCAATACTTCTGTCAGAATCATCTCTAGGGGACCGATTCCAGTGATACGGGCAACATCGATGTGTTCGCGAGTCCGCAGACTGGAGGTCTGGGCCCGCACCGCTCTGGCGGTCCAGGGCCAACCGGTGACTCCAATGATTACTCCCATCGCCGGTGCCGATCGGATATCGACGGCCACAGAAATGAGAATCAGGATGACGATGGGGGGAATGGTGATGAAGATGTTGGTAAAGCCCATCAGAGCCTCATCCAATAGACCCCCGGAATATCCGGCAACGCTGCCAATCGTCACACCGATTAACGTGGCGATACAACCGGCAATGAGGCCAATGAGAAGGGATGTTCGTGTTCCATACATTAATCCCGTAAATACGTCTCGGCCCAAGTTGTCGGTTCCCAACCAAGCTGTCTTGGAGGGTGAATCATAGAGCCCTCCGACGGATTGGAAGGGATTGATGTCGGAGAAGAAGGGGCCGAAGAGCCCGAAGGCAAGGACACAAATGAACATAATCAGCCCAGCGATAAATCGTCTTGATCTAAATAGTAAAGTAAGTACCTCTCCCATTATCTTTCTCCTATCTGAGCCGCCCGAACTCGAGGATCAATGAATCCATAGGCGATATCAACTAGAAAGTTAGCGAGTAGTACCGTAAAGGTAAGAATCAGGGTGACTCCCTGAATTACTGGGTAGTCATTTTGCCGGATGGCGGAAAAGAGCAGACTACCCATCCCTGGATACGAGAAGACTGACTCCGTCACCAAAGCTCCGCCCAGCATCGTACCAAAGGACAGGGCTAATCCGGTGATTTGCGGTAACATCGCATTGCGGAAAACGTACCGAACTACTTTGCTATCCCTTAAGCCAAGGGCCTTGGAGTAGTTGACGTAGTCCGTGGTCAGTTCGTAAATCGACATCTCCCGCATCCCAATGGCTTGCCCTCCGATTGCCACTAACACCATAGACATGAAGGGAAGGAGCCAGTGATGCAGGACATCAACAATGAACTCCCAGTAAAGCCCTGGGAACATTCCCCAGCTGTGACCTCCAGCTAGGGGGAACCATCCCAACTCTACGCCAAAGATATAGACGAAAATGATGGCGAGGCAATAATACGGGATGTTGGAAAACAATAACGATGTTGTGAACACGGTGCTGTCAAAACGTCCGCCTTTATAGGCGCATAGGGCACCGAGGGTGTTCCCGATCAGCCATCCGAATAAGATGGCTGGAACCTGGATTGCTATGGTCCAGGGAAGGGCCTCTCGAATTAAATCGATTACCTTTCCGGGATACAACATGAACGACGTTCCCAGATTCCCGCTCAGTACATTCCTGACGTACTCATAGAACTGGATATGTACTGGTTTATTGAGACCGAACTCTTCCATGAAGGTCTCGTAGAGCCGCTCAAGAGCAGCACTGCTGACTCCGCCGCCCCCGCCGCTTCCCTGGGACATCTGCGTGATGATGGTTTGGACCGGGTTTCCGGGGATGAGCCGGGGGAGGAAGAAATTCAACGCCATGGCTACGATGAACGCGAGCAAGTACCAGGCCAATTTGTTGACTAAGTACCTTTGAAATCCACTTTTTAGCATGTTCTCACATCCAAAGAGTATTGAGTAAAATTCATTGTTGCCCTCTGCCTCCAACTAAGGTTCCTGCCTTGGAATGTCCCAATCGGGACAATCTGTTAGTCTCAATCCCGTCGCCTTCTCATCACCCGCCTTTCCCTAGAACCCTTTGAAAAGCACCAACAATGGGACAGCAGAGACTTTTCTGTTATATTGAAAATTACAGACATTGCAGGAGAATCCTGCCTGATTTTACAAGAAACGCTAACAAAAAGTTAATAGTTTCCCGGAGTAGAAGGGCTGTAACGGTGTTACCATGGGGTTTTTCTGGTTTTTTGACCGCGGAAGACTTGCGATTGGGAACACTCTGAAAATTCGGCTCCGAGAATGTGCAAGTTTCGTGAAGTCCAGAGGCGCCGCCCCTTCTCGGTGAAAGGAAAAAACAGGCTCCTGGGAGGAACCTGTTTTTCGTATCCTGTCTATTTTATTCCTGATCATGAAGAAACTTGGCAAACTGCGTATCAACTCGGCGAATGTGTCCCGTCAACCACTGTACAACGATTCGGTTGGTTTTCAGAACCAAGGTCAGCCCAGGGCCTTCCGTATCCAGATGTTCTTTGAGCTGCTTGAGGCTCTCGACAAAACCATCGTGGAGAGCCTTGTGGCTTTCGTACTGGGGGTATCGGTGTCTACGCATCAGAGCTTGTTCATCGGTAAAATGGACTACCACATAGTCCTCCAGGAAATCAATGGTCTCAGCAACAGCTTCTTTGCCCTTACCTTGATTGCAGGCTTCGAAGAGGTCATTAATCCGTTTGAAGAGCTCTTTGTGCTGCTCGTCGATGAGTTCGACGCCTACCGCTAAGTCCGGAGTCCATGCAATTGCCATAATCTCTCACCCCATCGCCATTTTTTTGTATACTGCCCTGACTGTCTATTGCAGGATTAAGACAAAGGTACCTGCGGTAATCAGTAAACCACCAACCACGGTTTTAGTGGTCACCGGCTCCTTGAGGATAATGAAGGCCAATACCATGGAGATGACCACGCTGAACTTATCCACCGGAACAACCTTGGAGGCTTCACCAATCTGTAGGGCCCGATAGTAAAAGAGCCATGAGAATCCCGTAGCCAGTCCCGAGAGAACCAAGAAGAGCCAGTTACGTTGGTTCAGATTGGAGATTTGATTCTGTACCCCGGTGATGAACACAATACCCCAAGACATTATCACCACAACTACGGTCCGAATCGCCGTAGCCAAATTGGAGCTGATACCCTCGATACCGATCTTCGCCAAGATCGACGTCAGCGCTGCAAATACTGCAGATAACAAAGCATACACAGCCCACATACCATGACCCCCAATATTTCTGGAAGAAAATTCTGGTGCGTATATCCTTCTTACCCAGATCCTAGGACCTTAACGCCTGACAAGTAACGTGATGGCAGAAAAACTAGCCCGCAGTCCAGGGAAGGACCCTGGGCCCAGAAAAAAAGGGAGCGCTGCCACTACCTGCTAGTGGTTTGACAACGCTCCTTTCTCAGACAAACTGTTTTCCCTGTAAATTAGTTACGGCTGACTCGGATCAACCCCGAGAAGGTCTCAATGGCAACTCCCTGCTTGGCAAATTCGTCGAGGATCAGGTTCATCCCCAGCGAGTCACTGGCCATGTGACCGGCGATCACAACATTGAGGTGATGCTTTTCAGCCAACTTTCTCTTCTCCTCCGATAGGTGCATCTCGACAATGGTGCCTACTCCGGCGTTGACCAAAGCTTCGATATCTTCCGCGGGACCACCGGTGCCACCGGTCATAATGACGGCGATCCTTCCGGCTCTGTTCTTACCATTGCCCACTAGAATCGTGGGACCAATTCCCATCTTGGCAGCTTGCTTGTATTCGGGAATCTCCTTGAGAGCCTCGACTACGTCATCGAGGGTTCTCGGTGCTGCCTGGTCCAAATGGTTCTGTACAAACAGCTGCGCATTGTTATCGGCAGGAGTGTGCATGCACATTACCGGTATGTTCAGCAGACGAGCCGCGTCCACCACCCGATAGTGGTTAGCCGGCAACCCAGCACGACCTACCTCTGCCGCTCTAGGAGCTAAGATCGCTTCGGCAACATTAATTGGGACTCCGAAGTTAGCCATCATGTCCGCCTGCATGTACATGACATCTTTGAAGTTAATCCGTCCCAAACCCACGGGATGGTGAGCGATAACGAGATCGATGTCTCGACCTTGGCGGTTGAGTTCGTTGACCAGAAGCAACTCACTGGTATCGACATCGACGCCGGTAATCAAGCGGTTAACCTCAAGCTCAGGATCGCCAAAGGAAATTCTGGTATCGGCATAGGGATTGGTCAATTGTTCCCGATCAAATTCTTCCTTGGCTGAATCCGATAGTTCTTCGTACTCCTGCTTAGCTTCCTTCAGAATTCTCTCTACCTCTTCCCGGCCCCGGGGATCGGCCTCGATACCCTTGGCGATGGCGAGGGCATATAGATCCTTTAGTAGCATGTTCCCAAACCTCCTAGATCTTCTTCATCCTTACTTAACTTAGTATCCAATCAGAATTATCAGTTATTGTGCTGCTGCCAAAAACTTTCACTGATACATCCACATTCGGGACAGGGCCGAACTATCCTGCCGCCGGGAAGGGGTTACTCAATGCCCTTCACGTCTTTGATCACTCGGAGGGTAGCCAGGGTTCTGTCCTGGGGTCCCATCACCGGCAGTCCTGCTTCCATGTTCTCGATAATGTACTGCAGATTGGCCTCGCTCATGATTTCTCCAGGGAGAACGATGGCAATTCCCGGTGGATAAACGGTGATCAGCTCTGCAACGATTCTGCCAACGGACTCCCTTAAGGGAACGGTCTCGACGTCGGCATAGAAGGCTTGCCGCGGTGAAACTGCCAACTCCGGAATTTCCGGTACCGTCACCCGAATGGGATCCGTTTCCTTGCGCACGGGATAAAACTCATCGCTGAGGGACTTGAGGGCAGAGATTAGCTTGTCGATGGTTTTCTTGTCATCTCCTAGACTAACCACACAGAGAATATTGTACATGTCGCTGAGCTCAATTTCGACGTTGTGGTTCTGGCGCAGCCATACCTCAACATCGTGTCCCGTCAGTCCCAATTCCTTAACGTGGATCATTAATTTCGTCGGGTCCAAGTCATAGGTGGCTTCAGAGCCAAGAATTTCCGGACCGACGCAGTATAGGCCGGGGATCTTATTGATGGCTTGGCGAGCCTTTTCCGCTAGAGCCAGAGCCCTGCTAATCAGCTTTCTACCCTTCAATGCCAATTGTCTGCGGGCGGTGTCCAGGGAAGCCAACAACAAATATGATGTAGAGGTAGTGGTCAGCATGTTGAGTACCGATTGCACATGTCGATAGTTGACCAGGTTACCCTGATGATTGAGCACGGAACTCTGGGTTAGGGAACCGCCTAACTTATGAACACTGGTGGCCGCCAAATCGGCACCGGCTTGCATCGCAGACATCGGTAGGTCCGGATGAAAGTGGATATGGATCCCATGGGCTTCATCGACGAGGACGGGGACTCCATGTCGATGGGCAACCTCGACGATATCCGCGAGGTTGGCCGCAATGCCAAAATAAGTTGGGTTGATCACCAGCACTGCTTTGGCGTCGGGATGCTTGATGAGAGCTGTTTCCACCGCTTTGGTAGTAATTCCATGGGCAATTCCGATTTTATGATCCATTTCCGGATGCAGGAAAATGGGCTTGGCTCCGGAGAAGATAAGGGCCGAAAGAATTGAGCGGTGAACGTTGCGGGGGACGATGATTTTGTCTCCCGGTTTGCACACCGACATGATCATGGCCATGATTGCGGTGCTGGTACCTTGGACAGAGAAAAAGGTGTGTTCGGCTCCAAAGGCCTCCGCGGCCAGCACTTGAGCCTCGCGGATGATCCCCGTTGGGTTGTGCAAATCGTCCAAAGGGGTGATGTTGATCAAATCTATTGCTAAGGCTTTGTCCCCGATGAGTTTCCGGAATTGGGGATCCATGCCCTTGCCCCCCTTGTGTCCGGGAATATGGAATTGAGTGGGGTTGCTCCGGGCATGGGCCAACAGCCCCGACAGGAGGGGACATTGTTTTTGTCGATCTAAGTAGGATCCATATATCAACGATGATCACCTCAATGCACCGATACAAGCTAGCTAAGGACAACTTAGCTAGTATTCTCGTTGTATGGCGGGGTTCCTAGTTAGGAAAGTAAATTATATGTAAACCCAGAGGAATATTTGGGCTTGGTAGCGGACACTCACTAGTGTCTCCAAGCTGGTATTATTCATCGATTGAGGAGGAAGGGAGAATCGTGACAACAAGGGGTAATGCGCTGGTCACCGGTGCCAGCAGCGGTATTGGCGCTGCCATTGCGATGCTGCTGGCAGAGCAAGGATATCGGGTGTGGGGGACAACCCGGAGCTTGGACCGGGTGGAGAGCCTGCCACAAGAGCTGCGAGACCGGGTGAGATTTGTGGCCATGGACGTCACCGACGATGCTTCGGTGACCGACGGGGTAGAGAAAATCCTTGAGCAGGCCCAGTCGATTGATCTGTTGGTCAACAATGCCGGTGGGGCGGTGTACGGTCCTATCGAGGAAATGCCGATGGAGTTAACTATCAAGCAGTTTGACCTCAACGTCTTTGGACTTCTGCGGGTGACGCAGGCAGTGGTTCCCCATATGCGGGAGCGGAGGCAGGGGATGATTATTAACATCAGTTCTCTAGCGGGAAAATTAGTCATCCCCTATCAGACCCATTATTCTGCCAGCAAGCATGCCGTGGAAGCCTTCACCGAAGGTTTGCGGCAAGAATTGCGTCCCTTTGGAATAAAAGTCGTGAGTATCCTACCGGGAGATATCAATACTAACTTTAACAATGCCACAACCTTTGCGCCCCAGGTACAAGGCGGCCAGTCTCCCTACGAGCCTTGGCTGAAGGCCAGTTGGGAAACCATTGACGTGAATCTCCGCAGGGCTCCTGGACCGGAGGTAGTCGCCCGTCAGGTCTGGAAGGCGGTGGAGGATCAGGGGCGCAAAGGGCGTTATCCTGCGGGAGATTTTGCTTCACGGCAGTTCTTGACCTTGGCTCGGTTACTACCGGATTCCCTGAAGGAATGGGCGATTCGTGTATTTTATCGAATAAAATTTTAGTATTACCAAGATTGTTGTGGGATTTTCAGGATAGCTTGTAATTTTTGTGTTACTAGTGTAAAATCGGCGAGTAAGGCCTTTTTTAGATGGGGTGATGTCTTTGGGAAGATATTTGCAGTTCGATTATTCAGGGGTATCGCGCTTTCTTGCAGAACATGAGCTAGCTAACATCGCACCCTCCGTTGCAGCTGCCCATAAGGCCCTTCATGAAGGAAGGGGTCCCGGTAGTGATTTCTTGGGGTGGATCGATCTTCCAGTCAACTATGATCGGGAAGAGTTTGCTCGAGTTAAGCAAGCAGCGGAGAAGATTCGCAGTGATTCTGATGTGCTACTGATGATTGGTATCGGTGGCTCCTACCTGGGGGCCAGGGCCGTAATTGAGATGTTGGGTCACAACTTCAGCAACTTACTGGCTCGGACCGATGACCGTCGGCTTGAGATTTATTTCCTTGGCAACAGCATTAGTTCTACCTATCATCGGGAATTATTTGACCTGCTAGAAGATAAGGACGTTTCCGTCAACGTGATTTCCAAGTCGGGAACCACCACGGAACCGGCTCTAGCCTTTCGCTTTATGAAGGAGTGGATGGAAGCCAAGTACGGTCCAGAAAAGGCTAGTCGACGCATCTATGCCACTACCGACCGGGCCAAGGGTGCGTTGCGTACTTTGGCGGAGGAGCAGGGGTATGAGACCTTTGTGATCCCCGACGATATTGGCGGGCGGTATTCTGTCCTCACTCCTGTGGGACTGCTGCCCATCGCCGCGGCTGGGTTTGATATCGATGCTTTGTTGGAGGGTGCCGCTTGGGCCCGGCAGGCCTACGCCAAAGCAGACTTGGAGGAGAATGAGGCCTACCAATATGCGGCGGTCCGCAACTGCCTATACCGCAAGGGATACCTGATCGAGTTGTTGGTCAACTACGAGCCCAATCTCCATTACTTCTCGGAATGGTGGAAGCAGCTGTACGGAGAAAGTGAAGGTAAAGACAGCAAGGGGATTTTCCCAGCTTCCGTGGACTTCACTACGGACCTGCATTCCATGGGTCAGTATATTCAAGAGGGTCGACGTTTCCTGATGGAGACGGTACTGAAGGTGGAAGAGCCCAGGCAGGACCTGACAATATCCGAGGATCCTGCTAATCTGGATGGTCTCAACTATCTGGCCAACAAGACCCTAGATTATGTCAACAAGCAAGCGATGGAGGCCACGATCATGGCCCACATCGATGGCGGAGTGCCTAACCTGCTAGTGAGCATTCCGAAGCTGACGGAGTTTCATTGCGGCGCCTTGATCTATTTCTTCGAGAAGGCCTGCGGTGTCAGCGGTTACCTCATGGGAGTCAATCCCTTTGATCAACCTGGGGTAGAGGCCTACAAGCGGAACATGTTCGCATTGTTGGGTAAACCGGGATTTGAAGAGGCCCTCACTCAGCTCTTGGAGTTGCAGAAAAGCTAGGTGGGGACAAGCTAAGACAAGCTAGGACAAGAGCAATTGTGAATAGCCATTTCCTCTTTGTGGGGAAGTGGCTTTTTTCTTTGACCAATGCTCCTGAAGACGAATAGGATATTGCGACGATACGAAAGGAGGCTGAGGAAATGGGTCCCAGATTCAAACTGGCCCAAGCCTATGTTCCCATCCAACGGTTGGATCGATTGTGGCCACCGGAGGTGGGATTAATGCGAGGCACAATCTTTCCCGAATTGTACAGACCCTACCGGCGGAAGGAACGGTAATTAGCCATTGAAAGGAGGATTGGCGGTGGAGAGGATCGAGCAAGAGATGCATCCCCAGGAATTGGAATTGCTTCAGGACTTGATGGACCTGGAGTTTGCTTTAGTCGAGCTAAACCTTTACCTGGATACCCATCCCGAGGATATGCGGGCTTTAGGTATCTTTAATCGACTGAGCTGTCAGTTTAATGCTGTTAAGGACGAATATGAGAAGATCTTTGGGCCGTTAGTCAACTTCGGTCACTCTCCCAGTGAGGGTAGTTGGCGCTGGCTGGATCGGCCGTGGCCCTGGGAGATCAATTTCGCGATGGTGAGGAGGGGCTAGGGAATGTGGTTGTACGAAAAGAAACTGCAGTATCCCGTCAAAGTTATGGGTCCCAATCCGAAGTTGGCAAAGGCTGTTATCACCCAGTACGGTGGGCCCGACGGAGAATTGGCTGCATCTTTGCGGTACTTGACTCAGCGGTACACCATGCCCATCAAAGAGGGGGTGGCGGTTCTCACCGATATCGGGACTGAGGAATTAGCCCATATGGAGATTGTTGCCGCTCTGGTGTACCACTTGATTAAGGACGCAACGATAGAGGAAATCAAGGAAGCGGGCATGGAGGGCTACTACGCTGATCACGACAAGGCATTGTACTTTGTCAACGGTGACGGGGTGCCCTGGACCGCGGCATACATTCAGTCTAAGGGCGATCCCATCACTGATATGTACGAAAACATGGCAGCAGAGGAAAAGGCCCGATCCACCTACGAGTGGCTGATTAACTTGTCCGACGATCCGGGGGTGACCGATACCTTAAGGTTCCTCCGGCAGCGGGAGGTTGTCCACTTCCAGCGTTTTGGTGAGACGCTGCGCAAGCTTCAGGACCATTATCAACGCCCTCATTATATGTAAAGCTACCTTAAGAAAGGTTGAGCACCGCTGAGCCCGGCAGCGGTGCTTCATCTCGTGATTGTGAACTTAAGGTCTAGGCGATCTGCAGTAAGGTTGCGATCAGCTGGGCTCCCTTGACCAACTGGTCTGTGGGGATGGACTCATTGGTACTGTGCACATCTTCATATCCCATACCCAGGACCACACAGGGAATACCCTTACCGTTGATGATATTGGCATCGCTACCGCCACCGCTTCCCACCAGCTGTACCGGGATCCCAGCTTGCTTGCAGGCAGTGGTGATAAGCTCCACTACGGGTTCCTGTTCCCCGAGCTGAAAGGCTGGGTAGCTGTCGACCACGTCTAGATCTACAGTGGCTCCTGTTTGGCTGCAGGCCTCGTTGATACAAGCCACCATGTGCTCAACCTGTGCTCGCAGCTTTTCGGGATTGCGGCTGCGGGCTTCACCCTTGAGGACGGCTCGGTCGGGAACAATGTTAGTGGCTTGTCCCGCGGTTAGAACCCCGATGTTTGCTGTAGTTACTTCATCGATTCGTCCCAACTTCATCTTGGCTACAGCCAAGGCGGCGGCAACAAGGGCGTTGATCCCTTTTTCGGGAGCAATTCCGGCGTGAGCCGATTTACCGTGAAAGGTGGCGGTAATTCCTGTTTGAGCTGGAGCCTGGACGGTGACGGTACCCACCGGTCCGCCGCCATCGAGCATAAAGCCCATGGTGGATTCCAGCTGCTGGGTGTCCAAGGCCTTAGCTCCCTTGAGTCCTCCTTCTTCGGCCACGGTGAAGACCACTTCTACGGGGACATGGGGCAGTTGGTTCTCCTTGATTACCCTTAGGGCTTCTAGAATTTCAGCGATTCCTGCTACGTCATCGGCCGCAAGAATGGTGTCACCTTGGCTGCGAATGATGCCATCGGTAATTACCGGGTTGATGCCTTGGCCCGGTTCTACCCGGTCCATGTGAGCCGACAGCAGCAAGGTTGGCCCCGGTTTGGTACCGGGAATCTTGGCAATCAGGTTTCCACAGTTGCCGCCAAAGGTGGTCCCGGCATCATCTTCTCTTACCGCTGCCCCTAAATCCGCTAATTGTCTCTTGAGCTCTTCTGCGATCAGTTTTTCCTTTCCAGTGGAACTATCGATGCGGACTAGCTTGCAGAAGTTGTCTACTAGTCTTTGCTCGTTAACTTGAATCGAGTCCATGATTCTTACCTGCTTTCCTATGGTTTAGTCCCAAGGGACTTGGTCCTAGACCATAGTTTGACAAGTCAGATCCCATCCCCTGCCGAAGGGGCTAGGTGACTGCCAGCTCCTTGGCCTCTTGCACCTTTCGGACGGTAGTTTGAGGCCAGTACAGTAGGTTGTAGTACTCTTGAACCATACGGGCCGCCGAGAAGCGCTCTATGGACATATCGATACTGGCCCGCATCATCGCCTGCCAGCGGGCGGGATCTTCGTAGTAGGTGGGCAGCACTTCCTTCAGTAGGACCTCATACAGGCTGGCTACATCGTGTTCCGTCTGTCCCGGCCCTTCATAGCCCCCACCAAACTGCCAGCCGTTGACGCCATGGATGCAACCCTCCGGCCACCATCCGTCAAGGATACTGAAATTCAGGACTCCGTTCATCGCCGCCTTCATTCCCGAGGTTCCCGAGGCTTCTAAGGGCCTTCTCGGGTTGTTGAGCCAGACATCACTTCCGGCAGTCATCAGTCGACCGATTCTCATGTTGTAGTTTTCCAGGAACACAACGGTATCGGGATGGCGCCGGGTTACCTTGGCCAGGTTACTAATAATCCGTTTTCCCGTTTCGTCCATGGGGTGGGCCTTGCCGGAGAACACCAGCTGCAGTTGTCGATCCTCTAGCAAGGGCTCAATTACCTCCGGACGATGGAAAATCAAGTCGCTGCGCTTATAGGGAGCAGCCCGGCGGGCAAATCCAATTAGCAGCACATCGGGATCCAATTGGACTCCCGTCTGTTCCTTGACCTCTTGGATTAGCCGCTTCTTGGCTCTGACATGGGCTTCCCACAATCCTACTCCAGAGTAGTATGCCTTCCGAATCTCGGCATCCTGCCAGGTGTCGGTGTGTACTCCGTTGGTGATATCCACAATCGGTGCCCGGTTGCAGACATCGTCCCACATCGTCCGGGCTGTCTTGCCGTGCAGTTTGGCAACACCATTGGCCACATGGGAAAGGCGTAAACCGGCGACGGTCATCGCGAAGGGATCTCCCCCCAGGGCCTTCATCTGCTCGTAGTTAAGGGGTCCGTAGGCTCCTAATTCCCGCAGAAGGCCATGGTCATGGGACTCATTTCCTGCCATGACTGGGGTATGGGTGGTGAAGACGCATTCTTCAATGGTTTTCTTCCAAGCTTGGTCAA
Source organism: Bacillota bacterium (assembly GCA_012727955.1). Lineage (NCBI taxonomy): Bacteria > Bacillati > Bacillota > Bacillota bacterium. The sequence continues at coordinate 7,057 of JAAYGB010000060.1, read as the reverse complement.
AGCTCATCTGCCTTTGTTCCATCTTCTCTCGAATTAGTTCGATTCCGGCAAAAACCGCATGACCTTCGTTGAAGTGATAGACATCAACGGGAATGTTGAGGGCCCGAAGGACTCTGACACCTCCGACGCCGAGAACGATTTCTTGGGCTACGCGGTCGTAATCACTACCTCCATAGAGGCGTCGGGTAATCCAGCCGTAGCTGCTGTTGGGGACATCGGTGTCCAGCAAATAGAGGGGAACGTTGCCATATCGCTCGGTTTTCCAGACCTTGACTGGGACAACATCTCCTCGCAGTTCGACATGAATGATGACCCCGGTATCCTCTAAGCCATCCCGTTGCAGGGGAGGGAAGGCGTCATAGGGCCAACCATGATCATCTAACCTTTGATATGTATACCCTTCTGCCCAGAGAATACCAATCCCGACCATCGGTTTGTTTAAGTCCTTTGCAGCCTTGAGGATGTCTCCCGCGAGAATTCCCAGACCACCGGCGTAAATGGCGAGATCTTCGTGTAGGCCGTACTCCATGCAGAAATAGGCGACTCTTGGTAGAGAGTTCATGGGTACTCCTCCTTCGTTCTACAAAAACTACATAACCCGTGGAAATTGCACACTCATATAGAGGGTACGCCTTTCCAGAGATAGATAACCTCGACTGGGTCCTGGCAGTTTCTGGCAAGCTTTTTACTAGCGCCTAGTTAATTGGCCAATCCACTCCTTCTCTAATACGTTCTGTCCTGCGACAAATCTTACAAGTTAGCGCGGTCCTTGATGGGGGTATAAATTAACTGTAGGAAGTCGCCGGGCAGTATCGATGCCAGGCTAGTGCGATGGGAGGACAAGCAATGCATGCAACAGATATACTGCGCCAGGAACACCGACAGATTAAGCGGGTTTTGCGGATTTTGGATTGTGCTGCAGCTAAGGTGAGGGCAGGGGAAGAGGTTGACTTGGACCTCTTGCGGCAGGGAGTAAAATTTGCTCGGGAATATGCCGACATGTTTCATCACGGAAAAGAAGAGGAATTGCTCTTTCCCCGCCTGCGGGAAAAGGGCCTACCACCCGGTGGCCCCGTCGATGTGATGATTAGGGAACACGTGATGGGGCGGGATTACGTCGGGGAGATTGATACTATCCTTAATACCATTGTCAAAGGGGAGGGTGAAGACATCGCGACCGAGGATCGAGAGGAACTGGCCGATGCCATTCTCCGGTACACGGCCCATTTATCTCGCCATATCCAAAAGGAAGACATGATTCTGTTTAATATTGCCGATCAGATGTTGTCCGGTGAAGAGGATGCCAAGCTTCATCGAGAATTTACCGCTGCCGATGTTGACTTGATGAGCGAAGCCGATCAAGCTCGGTGGCAGGAGTTCATTGACACCTGGGAGAAAACACTGGAGTTACCCGAGGGGGAAGACCAGGAGCCGATGCCGGGATGTTTGGCCTTTATGGACAGCCCCGATGAGGCTGTCGATCTAATCAAGAAGGAACTGAAGCAGGAAGATTAGGTGACGGGCTGACTCAGGGTGAGACCAGTTGCTTCGCCGGCGATTTTGCCCCCATGTCTTGCCGATATGAAAAGCGGGCAGCTGAGCTAGGAGGCTATCAGCTGCCCGCTTGTTGTCATTCAAGGTCTAGGGCATATCCAGCCTTGGCCAATTCTTCCTCGATGTGCTTGATTGTTTCGTCGTCGTCAGCTTCAATAGTGTGCAGGTGGACTCCCTCCGTGAGTACCGATAGAGGTTCCGCGTCGTGGGTTTGCATCCGCTCCAAGTACTCGGCAACGTCCTTGCGGGACTTGAGCATTAACAGTCCACGGATTTCCCCATACAAGGGGTGCTCTACGATTACGTCTCGAACAAATCCGCCGTTGTCTACGATTAGGTCCAACTCTTCCTTGATTATCTGTGGGCTGGCGGCATGTTTAACGGCAATGGTTCTTGAGACCTTGTCTCCACTATTGCCGGTCAGCATGTATCCCTGGGGTGTAGCCAGGATTTGGGTTCCCTTTGCCCGCAAGATGGCGACATCGGTTACAATTACCTGGCGGCTGACTCCCAGCATATTGGCTAGATTGGCGCCGGTGATCGGCAGATTACTATCCTGTAAGAGGGCAACCAGTTGGGCTCGACGCTGTTGGGCACTCATGACCTATCCCTCCTCGCTCTGGTTATTCCATTATAACACAATTATCTTGTGCCTTTACTAGTGACAAGACAGCTGCATTTACTATATAATAGGCGTGGAGAGGAGGAAACAAATATGGCTAAGACCAAGCAATTGGTTATCGGTGGACTGCTCACAGCCTTTGCCATCATGATTCCCTTGGCCTTTGCTGGATGGCTCCAGATATATATTCCACCCTTTTCTGCCACACTGGGTACCCACGTTCCTAGTATGTTAGCGATGTTCATTAGTCCCGGGATTGCGGCCATTGTTGGGGTGGGATCGACTTTGGGATTCTTGATTACCTTGGGGCCCATCGTAGCGGCTCGTGCCTTCATTCACATAATTTGGGCAGTAACGGGAGCCTACCTGTGGCGTAAGGGCTATTCACCGTGGCAAGTGATCCTGGCCGTGGCACCGATCCACGGTCTGGGGGAAGCTCTGGTGGTATTGCCCTTTGGCTTTGACCTGACCACTGCCGTGGTATCAGTGGGGATCGGCACGATTCTCCATCATCTTCTCGATGGTGTCATTGCTGTCTCCCTGTACAGTGCCTTGTCCAAGGCGGGAGTGAAATTCGTCATCGATCGGCGGTAAACCCATGTTCCAGCGGGGTTGTTGCCAATGAACTCTTCGTAGTTCCTTGGGTACAACCCCTTTTGTTTTCTCGGGCTCAAGAGGAATATGGCAATCCAAGAAGAAAAATAAAGGATATAGTTTTCGTCCTTGTCAATCTCCCCTCTGTGTAGGCAAATTAGCTTCTTTGCCTTTCTTTTCCAGTAACCACAAGTTAATTCCTTGACTTGGCGATTTCCCTCCGAGCAACCTCATCATGAGTAATCTCATAGTGGGCCTTCCCGTCATGGGCATGCTCATTGGGGGGTCAGGTTACCAAATTCACTAGTTCCGGAAGTACCGGTTCTAGTGATTTGTTGCATACAGGTACTATTGTACTGAAAACTTCTTGGGAGTGATAGATTTGGCTACCAAAGTCCACAACTGGCAGGTGATAATTCGCAGTGATCAACTCTGCACCAATACGCAAGAGATAATCGCCAGCGACCTATTTCGCGAACTCCTGACCCGATACGTAGCCCGTTTAGATAGATATGACTCTCCGCTGTTGGCGGCCCTGGAGGTGTTTCGGGTAGAGGAATCTGCTCAGGAGCAAAACAAGGGGTCCAAGTACGACATCGATCGTTTGGCCCTGTTCCTGTCCTTGTTGTCGGAGCAAGGGCTGTCCCTGATCGCCGGGCAAGTGGGGATTCAAGAGATCAATAGTGTCAACCGGCAGCAGTATCGTGAATTTGTTGAAGGACTCTATGATTTCTGGCGAGAGCACCAACGGTTCCTGGTTGCCGATGACAATGATGGTGATACCAAGAGCTTGTCACAAAAACACAATGAATTTATCGATACCATCGACCGCTTGAAGCGGTTGGTTCTTCAGTCATACCGAGGTATCGTAGCCAATCTGCAGGGCTCAATTCCTCGGGTCTATCGGCAGCTGCCCGCCGGTAGCGGCGCCGGGCTTTTGCTGCAGCAGTTGGATTGGAACACCCTGCCTTATCCCTATGATCAGCTGGCGGGAATTCCCTTTATCCAAACGGCTGTGATCGAACCGCCCCTGGTATATTACCCCAAGCGCAACGTTCGCCAAGGGGTATTCAAACCCGTTGACTCCAATCCTTTGTGTCGGACTAGGATCAATCGAGAGGATTGGTACTGCTTTCCCGTCAAAGTGGGCCCACTGCTGATTTTCATGCACTTTCATAAGCGGTATATGTCCTTGGCAGTGTCTATGGCCAACCTTTTTGAGTTGGCAGATCGCTTGGAAATTGTTGGCCATCGGCCCGACGCCATCTTGGTCTTCGGTGTAGATCCTGAGGACCTTGGTGAAGACCAAACGGTGTACTATGAGGATCATGAAAATAACGTGGTATTGGGAGTGGTGGGTCGCACCGATGAGGTCGATTACTTCGGGTATGTGAAGAAGATGATCCTCACCCTGCATAACACCATTATGATCGAACGGGGGATGTTACCCGTTCATGGGGCTATGGCCCACATTGACCTCAAAGAGGGCGGTGTGGCCAATGTCATCTTGATGGGAGACAGTGGAGCCGGTAAGTCGGAGTCCATCGAGGCCTTTCGCATCTTGGCCGATGAGTATCTGCGGGAACTCATCGTAGTTTTCGACGATATGGGCTCTTTACACATTGGCCCCGATGGCAACGTCTATGGAATCGGGACAGAAATCGGTGCCTTCCTGCGCCTCGATGATCTGGAACCGGGTTTTGCTTACAAGGAGTTTCAACGCAGTATCTTCATGAACCCCCACAAGACCAATGCTAGGGTGGTGATTCCCGTTACCCCCTATGAAGATGTGATTCGCCCCTGGAAGGTAGATATGTTCCTGTATGCCAATAACTACCAGATGGTCGCCAACGAAGGGGCTTGTATCCGGGTGTTTGATGATCCGGAAGATGCTTTGCAAGTGTTTAGCCGGGGTGCCCGACTCTCCAAGGGAACCACCGATGAACAGGGACTAGTATACACATACTTTTCCAACCCCTTTGGCGCTATCCAGAAGCGGGAAAAGCACGAGGAGATCGCCGGGAAGTTTATCAACCGGATGATGGAAACCAACGTGATTGTGGGAGAATTGTTGACTCAGTTGGGGTTATCGGGAATGGAGCAAAAGGGGCCAGAGGCAGCTGCCAAGGCACTCCTTAGTTTCATTCAGAAAACATGTGAGAGCAAGTAACAGGGAGGTAGCCAGCATTGAAGGCCTTGCAGGAACTGAAGGAAAGGGTATGGCAGGCGAATGTGGAGCTTCCCCGCCAGGGGTTGGTCAAATACACCTGGGGAAATGTCAGCGGCATCGACCGGGAATTGGGATTGGTGGTAATTAAGCCCAGTGGAGTTCCCTATGCCCAATTGACCAGCGCTGATATGGTGGTTGTGAGCCTCGATGGGCAAGTGGTAGAAGGGGAGCTTAATCCCTCATCGGATACCCCTACGCACCTGGAGCTGTACAAAGCCCTGCCCGCTCTGGGGGCAGTGGTGCATACCCATTCCACCTGGGCTACGGTCTGGGCCCAAGCAGGAAGGGCGATTCCTTGTTTGGGCACCACCCATGCTGACTATTTCTATGGCTCGGTGCCCTGCACCCGGGGGATGACCCGCTCCGAGGTGGAAGGGGACTATGAGACCAATACTGGGAGGGTGATTGTGGAGACCTTGGCAGGATCCGATCCCAGTTCCGTGCCTGGTGTGCTGGTGGCCGGTCACGGGCCCTTTGCCTGGGGCGCTGATCCACAGGAGGCGGTACACAACGGGGTTGTCCTGGAGGAAATAGCCAAGTTGGCGTTGTTTACGCAGCTGCTTAATCCCGAGGTTGCCAGCCTAAGTGACTATCTCCTTGATAAGCACTTTCTGCGCAAGCATGGTGCCGACGCCTACTATGGACAGAAATAGGATGAGTCCTGGTAGGCTGGGCTAAACTAAAACCACTATCATAAGGGAATGGTGATTTGGGATGACCCAATCCTTTCAGCAAAGGGCTGACCGTTTGCACCATCGCCTGCTAGTCAAGATTGCCAAGGATGCTTTGCACAAGCCCATTGTCATTACCGAAGGTTATCTGGAGCCCTTGTTGGCTGAAACCCTGGGTGAAGGGGAACCAGATTTCGATCGCCTGAGGCAGTCCCTGCAGTCAAGGCTGCTTCGGGAGTTGGGTACTGAGGAAGAGATAGTCTATTCCGACGGAGCTTGGATTTCCATTGATCCCCAGCTGTGTACCTGTGCACCGGAGCAGGGCGATTGCCACGATGCCTGCGCGGTTGAGGCCATTGTGATCGATGAAAAGACGGGACAACGCCGCATCGATCCCGAAAGATGCATCGATTGTGGGCTCTGCATCAGTGCCTGTCAATCCCAAGCCATTGCTGCTAAATCCCAGTGCATGGATCTGGTGACGCTGATCCGGGAAAGGCAGCAGGGCGTGTCCGTTCACGCTGCCGTAGCTCCAGCTTTTGTCGGACAGCTGGAGGAGGGTGTTACTGTCAACCAGTTTAAGACGGCTTTGCTGAAATTGGGGTTTACCGATGTTTGGGAAGTTGCCATGGCCGCGGACGTGATTACCCTCCAAGAAGCCGATGAGTATATCGAGCGGACCAAGGCCGGCGAAGAGTTTATGATTACCTCATGCTGCTGTCCCGCCTTTGTCAAGCTAGTGGAGAAGCATCGACCAAGGATCGCTCACCTGGTTTCCCACTCGGTTTCACCGATGGTGGCCCTAGGAAGACTGCTTAAGGCTCGGCAACCCCAAGCCAAGGTGGTGTTTATCGGGCCCTGCTTAGCAAAAAGGGCCGAAGCCAGACAGCCGGACTTGGCCGATGCCGTGGATTTGGTTTTGACCTTTAAAGAGCTGTGGGATATTCTTGCAGCGGCTGGAATCGATTTCGCCGATTGCAGGGAGGAGCAAGTGGGGCAGCTTCATGATGCCTCACGGGATGGGCGGATCTATGCCCATACCGGGGGAGTGTCCGAAGCGATCCTGCGGGCGATCTGTGAACGAGAACCGGACCTGGAGGTGGTAACCACCAAGGGCAACGGCCTCAAACAGTGTATGGAAATCCTGAAGGCAGTGGAATCAGGGGATATAGACGCTAACTTCATGGAGGGAATGGGCTGCCCCGGTGGCTGTGTTGGAGGTCCCGGTACCTTAGTTCCGGTGGAGATCGCCGCCCAGCGGGTAAAGGTCCACAGCAACACTGCAGATTTTACCACTGCCAGCAGTAACTCTCGGGCTAGAGAAATGCTGACCAGATACCTACGGGACGTCCACCTTTCCTCTCGCAAGGAGGCCGACGTGACCGG
>JAAYGB010000059.1 GCA_012727955.1 Bacillota bacterium | reverse complement strand
TTACGCCACTTAGGTGCCGAGGTGGGATTTGAAAAGGGAGTATTGACTATCAATGTCGATGGCGACAATTTAGTGGGCGAAGCCAGTCACGAGCTTGTCCGTGAGATGCGAGCTTCCATTCAGGTGATGGGACCACTGCTGGCCCGCCTGGGACGGGTCAGGGTGTCTCACCCCGGCGGCTGTGCCATCGGAGAACGTCCCATTGATTTTCACCTGCGGGGATTGCGTCTCATGGGTGCCGAGGTTTGGGAAGAACATGGCTATATCTATGCCCAGGCTGACCGACTGCAGGGAGTCGACATTCAGTTGGATTTTCCCAGTGTGGGAGCGACGGAGAATCTAATGATGGCCGCGGCCTTGGCTCGGGGGAGGACCCGCATTCGAGGAGCAGCCAAGGAACCGGAAATTATTGAGTCTCAGAACCTTCTCAATAAGATGGGGGCGAAGATTACCGGAGCCGGCACCGACCAGATTGTGATTGACGGAGTGGAGCAACTGGGGGCCGCGGAACACGAGGTGATGCCGGATCGGATTGAGGCAGGAACCTTTATTATCGCTGGTGCTATTACTGGTGGTGATATTTGGGTTGGTCCCGTCATCCCAGAGCACTTGGGTGCCTTAATTGCCAAGCTGAAGGAAGCTGGAGTTCATTTTGAAATTTACGATCAGCAAATGCGGGTGGTAGGGCCCAGTGTCCTGCGGGCCGTGTCAGCGAGAACTCTGCCATATCCAGGGTTTCCCACGGACCTACAGCCCCAGCTGATGGCGCTGATGGCCCTTGCCAATGGGACCAGCCTCATCACTGAGAACATCTATCCGAATCGTTTTCGACATGTTGATGAGTTGCGACGGATGGGCGCACGGATTTCCGTCAACGGCGACACCGCGGTTGTTCGGGGAATTCCTCGTCTGACGGGCACCACTGTGGAGGCTACGGATTTGCGAGCCGGTGCAGCCTTGATCTTGGCGGGAATGGCGGCAGAAGGGGAGACCACCGTCACCAATATTCACCATGTATATCGAGGGTACGAACAACTGACGGAGAAACTAACTGGTATGGGAGCTAATGTAACTCAACAGTAGTGTGATATAATGGGCTAAAGGGTAGTTTGCAGGATTTGCCAAGGTGGCCAAGGGGGCGCGCAACTTGTCGGCATCTACCAATAAACGCACCGCGACACTGCTGTTAATCATTCTCGTTGTGCTCGGGGGATACGGTTTTTTCTCTTCTTCTCTGTTTGCCATTAGAAAGATTACCGTGATTGGCAATGGCTACTACTCCAGAGATCGGCTCATTGCTCAGTCGGGAATAAGCACGGGTGACAACATCTTTGTTTGCGACACTAAGTTAGCTCGCCGCAATCTCACCCGTCTTTCTTTCATTGGACAAGCCACTGTAGAACGGGTGTTACCGGACCAGGTGGTAATCCGGGTGAAGGAAGTGCATCCCGTGGCGATGATTAGCCGGGGTAGTAGTTTCCTCGGCGTGTCGGAAACGGGGCAGGTGCTGGGACAGCTGCCTGCCGATTATTTGACTCTTCCAGTGATAACAGGATTTGATAATCTTAATGCCGGTGATCGGGATACTACCTTGGGCATGATTGCTTCGGTTTTGCAGCGCCTGGATCCCATCGTCTTGGCCGGTGTATCGGAGTTGTTCTTGGAGAACCGAAGGGATCTGATTCTTGTCACCACGGACCTGATCTATGTTAACCTTGGCGACGAGAGCAATTTGGACAAGAAGGTACAGGTGCTGAATGCTTTGCTGCTGGATGTCTGGGAGCGGGACTTAAAGGTGGCGCAGGTTAACCTCAGTGTCTATGATAATCCCGTGATTCGCTATCGATAGGAACTGGTGTTTTTTGGTGGTTGAACAGGATTTGAGCCTACGTCTGTTGAATACAGTGGCGTGTGATTTCGTAGGGGGCTGAGCTAAGTGTTCGAATTTGATACCGATAATCAGTTTGCTAATATAAAAGTCGTTGGTGTCGGTGGTGGCGGTAACAACGCAGTGAATCGCATGATCGAGGCTGAACTCAAGGGAGTAGAGTTTATCGCTCTGAATACAGATGTACAAGCTCTCATGATGTCCAAGGCCGATCATCAGCTAAAACTGGGAGAGAAGTTAACTCGCGGCCTGGGGGCCGGCTCCAATCCCGCCGTTGGGCAACAGGCAGCTGAGGAGAGTCGGGAGCAAATTAAGGAGTTGTTGGCCGGTGCCGATATGGTGTTTATCACCGCGGGAATGGGCGGTGGCACCGGGACTGGGGCGGCTCCTGTAGTAGCGGAGGTGGCCAAGGAGGTAGCTGCCCTGACGGTGGCGGTGGTTACTAAGCCCTTTACCTTTGAAGGCCCGCGCCGCCGAAAGCAGGCTGAGGCTGGCATCGAGAACCTAAAAACCCGGGTGGATACCCTAATTACCATCCCCAACGATCGCTTGCTCCAGGTTGCAGAGAAGAAGACTTCGATGATGGATGCTTTTAAGATGGCCGATGAAGTTCTCTTGCACGGAGTGCAGGGGATTTCCAATCTTATTACCGTTCCCGGTCTCATCAACTTGGACTTTGCCGATGTGCGGACAATTATGACCGATGCCGGCTCCGCTTTGATGGGAATTGGCAGGGCCCGCGGAGATAATAGATCATTAGAAGCTGCCCAACAGGCTATTTCTAGCCCTCTGTTGGAGGCGTCCATCGAGGGAGCTAAGGGGATTTTGCTTAACATTACCGGCAGTTCCAGCCTCGGGCTTTTTGAAGTTAATGAAGCGGCGGAAATTATCTCCGAGGCAGCGGACCCTGAGGCCAACATTATTTTTGGTGCAGTCATCGACGAGTCCCTAGAGGACGAAGTAGTAGTGACAGTGATTGCCACGGGATTCGAAACAAAATCAGCTAGCCAGTCGCCGGAAGCCAATGCTGAAAGGACCGGTGGCAGAAGGGAAGCTGCCGCCACCCGTGAGTTTAGCATTCGCCCCTTTGCCAACGACGATCTCGATATACCGGCCTTCTTGCGTCGCCGCGGTGACAGATAGACGCTGGCAGAAACTACTTACGAATAACAGCAGCCTGCTGTCAGGGTCTACTGCTGGTAGATCCTCAATTAGTAGAATGTGAAGAACCGGGATGCTTTCTCGAGTTAACGGAAAAGCATCCCGGTTTTGGTTTGTAGGCTAACTAGTCAAGTTTTTTGATTTCCTTGCGCAGTTTCTTAAGGATCCGTTTTTCTAACCGGGAGATGTAGGATTGTGAGATCCCCAAATGATCCGCGACTTCCTTCTGGGTTTTTTCCTGCCCGTCCTTGAGTCCAAAACGCAGCTCCATAATCTTGCTTTCCCGCAGGGTCAGCTGCTTCATTGCCCCGGCCAAGAGTGCCCGATCCACTTGCTCCTCAAGGTTTTTGATCACGTCACTCTCTGTCCCCAGAATATCAATCCAGCCAATTTCGTTACCTTCAAAATCAGTGTGCAAGGGCTCCTCCAGGGAGACCTCTGCTTTGGTTTTATTGTTTCTCCGCAGGAACATGCGGATCTCATTATCGATGCACTTGGAGGCATAGGTCGCCAGTTTTACACTGCGGTCGGGGTCAAAGGTGTTTACCGCCTTGATCAGGCCAATGGTGCCGATGGACACCAGGTCCTCAATATGGACGCCGGTGTTGTCAAATTTGCGGGCAATGTACACCACCAGCCGCAAATTGTGCTCAATGAGGGTGCTGCGAACACTGACTTCCCCTTGTTTGAGTCGGTCCAGCAGGGAGATTTCCTCTTCTCTAGTCAGTGGCGGTGGGAGAACTTCGCTGGTACCAACGTAGTGAATCGATCTTGGCGCATATCTTAGCTTGGCAAGCCAGAGGATTAATCTCAGTCTGAGGGCTAATCGCAGTTTCTTAATCAGGTTAGGCATTGAGCGACTCTCCCCTCTTGGTATTGGCAGTATCCATGGAGTGTTCCTTGGCAACGGCTCCGATAACATCAGGCGGAACCAGGGCGTGATAATCTCCGGCACTATCCAGGGGCTCCTGGCAAATGCCCACAATTACGCGATGGAGATTAAGCTGACCTCCACTGATGGTTACCTTGACATAGTCGGGTCTTAGTCCCGGCATCAGTCCATTGGTGTTACCAAGACTGGCATAGGGAAGGAGACAAAAACGGGAACCCCAGTCTAGCTCCTGGAGTAGAGAATCAATCTGTCCGAAGTCATCACTGAACTTGGCCAAGGCTGTATACAGCGGGTCGGGAATGATCTCAGCCAAGTGCTTCAGCTCAACAACGACGACGGCTCTGCCGGTGAGAGGATCCCGGAGCCTGTTACCGGTGTCAACTAAGGCGTTGATCCTGGTTTTTCTTCCGCCGATACCGATTTCGATGGGGACGTAATACACCTTCTCCCACAGGCGACGATGCACCACACCCCAGCCCAGCTCCGCAATCAACAAAATGGCAGCGATGGCCATCAAGGTACCCCAGATTGGATTAGGAGACATGCCGTCTCCAGTCACATATGCGGTGGCCACTCCGGCACCGCCGGCGACTAAGCCGATGCCCACAAAGAAACCCAGCAAAGAGAGGAACTTGCGCCATGTTTGAGGGCGAAAGGCTACCCAAATCATCCCGCCGCCGACAGCCAGAATGGTGACGGGAAACCGAAGGTATCCGTAGCCGGGGATGAATTCGAGGCGAGCGAAGTAGACTAATAAGAAGTATAAGGCTCCCAAGAGGGCTCCCAGGCTCAGGCGTTTCTTGTTAGAGAAGTTTCCGGAGACCTCACCGGTGGCCCAAAGCAGGAGATAGTCAAACAAGAAATTAGCGGCCAAGAGTGCGATCAGGACGTCCAGATATAACACATAGGTATAACCCACGGCAGACCAACTCCCAATCTGGATGGTTGTAATCCGATAGTCTTGACAATTGAGGACAGAAGGGTAACACGTTGTATACTACCGGTGTTCGCTGACATTTCCTCCCAAAGGAAAGTGATTTTTCGCGGGCGCTTGTCGAGGCGATGTTTTGTTATGCAAGCCCTGCAGTAGCTGAATAAATCCAGCGGTGATAGCCAATACTGACAAATGTCAATGGACTCTTGTCTACTGACAGGGGTCAGCGGGATGCGGGAGGAGAGTTGGCGATGAATAAGGTTGAGATTTGCGGAGTAAACACCTCGAAACTGCCGGTGCTCCCCAATGAGAAAATGCGAGAATTACTTAAGGCGATGCAAGAAGGGGATGAGTCGGCCCGCACCCAGTTGATTCAGGGTAATTTACGACTGGTGCTCAGTGTGATTCAGCGTTTCAATAACCGCGGGGAGCATGTAGACGACCTGTTTCAAGTGGGATGCATCGGCCTGATGAAGGCCATCGATAACTTCGACTTGAGCCAGAACGTGAAGTTCTCTACCTATGCGGTTCCCATGATTATCGGGGAGATTCGCCGCTACTTGCGGGACAACAATCCCATTCGGGTGAGTCGATCCCTGCGGGACATTGCTTATAAAGCCCTTCAGGTACGGGATAGTCTAGTTAATAAGCACTCCAAGGAACCGACAATTACTCAGATTGCTGAAGAATTGAAGATGCCCCGGGAAGAAGTCGTGTTTGCCTTGGATGCAATTCAAGAACCGATCTCGTTGTTTGAACCTATTTATCATGATGGCGGCGACCCAATTTTTGTCATGGACCAGATCAGTGACGACAAGAGCGAAGATGCTAGCTGGTTAGAGGGAATTAGTATCAGGGAAGCCATGACCAAGCTGACGGACCGAGAGAAATTAATCCTCACCATGCGCTTCTTTGATGGTCGAACGCAGATGGAGGTTGCCGAGGAAATTGGGATCTCCCAAGCCCAAGTCTCGCGGCTGGAAAAGGCTGCCCTGAAGCACCTTCGCCGTCATATGGCTGTGGAAGCAAAGTCGAGCTGACGGGATTACTTGGAAAAATTCTCGTGGCAATTTTTGGGAGGAGATTTCCTTTGGCCTACAAAGAGATCAGAGACAGAATTCTGACAAGCACAGCTATCCTTGTTGCCATGTTAATTATTGGACTATTAGGTACCTCGGTAATCGCTAGAGACAATTCCGTTGAGCCGGCCTATACTTCCGATAACCTGATTCGGCTCCACGTGATTGCCAATAGTGACCTCGCCTCGGATCAAGCCGTGAAGCTGCAGGTTAGGGACGCGATTTTGCCCATCGCAGAAGAAGTGTTTGCTGGAGCTACCTCTCGGGACGAAGCGCTGCACAGGTTAATTCACAACCGAGAGCGATTCCTGGCCTCGGCCCAGGCTGCGGTGTTGGCAGCCGGTAAGGACCACCCGGTGCGTCTGGAAATTGGCGATTTTCTTTTCCCCACCAAGGCCTATGGTGAAGTCACTTTACCGGAGGGGAAGTATCGGGCGGCTCGCTTTGTCATCGGTGAAGGCAAGGGACAAAACTGGTGGTGTGTGTTGTTTCCGCCTCTATGCCTATGGGAGAATGTGTCAGCGGCCGATCGGATCAGCGTCGAATCGCCGGCACCAACCAACAACGACGAAAGCAACACCTGGTTTGCCGGTGCCGTGGAAATTCGCTTTAAGTACTTCGATGGTAACGATGAACCCCTGGATCGGTACGCCAAGCGGTGGGAGTGGCTGCTAAAACCAACGATGGCATGGCTGGGTATCACCGGAACAACGTCAACAAACTAACTGGTGGCGTAAGCATGAAGTAAGCCTGGAGTAAGCAACAAACCCAGGTAGAGACATATAAATAGCATGATGGCCTAAGTTTCACTTTGGGGGTGGGGCCACTGCTAGTGCGAATCTCTAACCTGTGGATGCTTGATGTCATTAATGTGGCCGATGGCAGGCGCTTGGGAAACATCGTTGATTTGGATATAGATATGGACACGGGACAGATTAATGCCTTGGTGCTATCGGGGGCCACCTCTGGATTTTCTTGGTTTGGCCGACGAGAAGACATCGTCGTTCCCTGGAGCCATGTTGTCAAGATTGGTGTCGACGTGATCCTAGTGGATATGGTGCGACTAGCCAGACAAGATCGAGATTACCCATAACCGGCTGCTCTCCTGGGTTGAGAGGGCCGGTTATTCTGTTGGAGCAACCTTGGTGGACGTTGTCCTTGCCGCTGGTGTATAATGAGAATGGTTCATTATAGGGAGGAGATCTTCTGTTTTCACTACATTCCTCGGGTTCAATTCTGTATACAACTGCCAATAATCTCCGGTCCGTTAGACACGGATTTTCCCTGCGGCTTGGGGGAGTAAGTACCGGAGTCTGGGAATCTTTGAATCTCGGGCTGCATGTAGGTGATGATCCCCAGGCAGTAATTGCGAATCGAGAGCGGTGGGTGGATATTTTCCACACCGATCTTGACCATACCGTTGCCGGCGAACAGGTTCATGGCAGCGAAGTTGCCGTTGTCGGCCGTGGGGAGTGGGGCAGAGGGGCCCGTCGGCTGGAGGATGCGCTACCCGATTGTGATGGATTGGTAACGGCCGATCCCGGGACGGCCCTCATTAGTTTCTATGCCGATTGTGTTCCGATCTTTTTGTACGATCCCGTCCACGGCGCCGTTGGCTTAGCCCACGCCGGTTGGAAGGGGACCATCGCCGGTATCGCCCAAGAGGCCGTTGCCGTCATGGCCCAGGCCTTTTCCAGTCGTCCCCAGGACATATTGGCCGCCATCGGCCCCTCCATCGGTCCCTGCTGCTATGAGGTGAGCGAGGACCTGGGTGCTGAGTTTGCGAGGACCTTTGGTGCCACGGTGATCAAGGGGACGGGCAAGGGTCGGCCCCATTTGGACCTGTGGAAGGCGAATCAAGAAAACCTGCTGCGAGCAGGAGTTGCTACTGCCAATATTGCTACTGCAGGGCTTTGCACCGCCTGTCATCCTCAGCTTTGGTTTTCATACCGTCATGCCAAGGGACCCACCGGGAGAATGGGAGCGCTGATTGTTGCTCCAGGGAGGAGTTGCCATGAGTAGGTCACAACCACAGGAGACGCCAACACAATCTAAGCGGTTGGGTCAAGATGTAATCATGCTGGTGCTGTTGTTCGTAGCCGGTTTCACTTTTCTCAGCCTACATACCAATGCTACTGGGATGGCTGGGATCTATCTATCTCGGGTGCTTAAGTGGCTCCTGGGTTATGCCGCTGATGTAGCGGCGATTTTCTTTCTGGTGCTTGGCCTTGCCTTTGGTCGGCGGGGAACCTGGCCTCGGATCAGACTAAAAAGTATTGGAGCCATGCTGGCTATCTGCGCCTTGTTGATCGGAATCCATCTGGTCACGGCACCGGTCTTGGGGATTTCCTTATCTGCGATGAAGCAATGGTGGTATCTGGGGCAAACTCCCGGCACGGGAGTGGTGGGCGCCTTTCTGACCTATTGGTCCCTGCGGTTGCTGGGAGAGGCAGGCGTGAGACTGCTGTTAGTGTTCCTTGTGATTATGTCCATCATATTAATCTTCAATGTTTCCTTCATTGCTTTATTCAGAAGGCTGTGGGCAGCCCTGGGCCGGAGGCAAAGACAGACGTCTGAACAAGTGGCTTCAAGGCAGGCTGGGAAATCGGTATCTCCAGCCACCGACAAGCCCCGTTCCAGGGGATTGGGGGCGCTCTTTCGCTCCAAGGGGCAAAGTCGCAGTGAAAGCCCAACGCCCAGGGATGAAGTTGTCCAAGGGCAGCCCGCCAAGCCCAGTGAGCCAACTTCTCGACGCTCAAGGCCGGCCTTTGACGTAGCAGCGGCTGAGGATAGGGTTTCCGACGAGTCAAAGACTACCAAGTTCACTGCCTCAGCCTCCAAGGTTATCCCCTTACCCCAAAGGCAACAGCTTTCTGGGACCCTTCCCAGTTTGGATTTGTTTAAAGATCCCGAGGGAAGGAAAAAGGTATCTCAGGTAGATCAATCCCAGCTGTTAGAGGATACCCTGGCCAGCTTTGGCGTTGAGGCCCGGGTAGTGTCGATGGACACCGGTCCGGTAATTACTCGCTATGAGATCCAACCAGGCCCCGGGGTCAAGGTCAGCAGAATCACTAACTTAGCCGATGACCTGGCTCTAGCCCTCGCAGCCCAGAGTGTGAGAATCGAGGCTCCCGTTCCCGGTAAACCGGTGGTGGGGATCGAGGTGCCCAACACCCACCGGGATGTTGTCTACATGAAGGAGGTTCTGGCCAGCCCAGAGTATCAGAATCATCCGTCAAAGTTGGCTCTAGCCTTGGGCAAGGATATCAGTGGAGCTCCTTTGATAGCTGACCTGAAGAGATGCTTGCACCTACTGATTGCAGGGGCCACGGGTTCGGGAAAGAGCATCTGTCTTAACACGATTATCGCCAGTCTCCTCTTTCGGGCCACTCCCGAAGAGGTCCGACTGCTGATGATCGACCCCAAGCGAGTGGAATTGGTTAATTACAACGGTATTCCCCACTTAATCTCGCCGGTGGTGCAGGACCCCAAGAAGGCTGCCACTGCTTTGCGGTGGGCGGTGGGCGAGATGGAGCGGCGATATGAGTTGTTCGCCGACACCGGGGTCCGTAATATCGACGGCTATAATGACTTGGCGAGAAGTTCCGACAAGGCAGGCGACGAGCAAGGGTTGGAGCCCTTGCCCTACATCGTGATCATCGTCGATGAGTTGGCGGACTTGATGTTAGTTGCCTCCAATGATGTGGAGGATGCCATCTGTCGCTTGGCGCAGATGGCCCGGGCCGCGGGCATGTTCCTGATCATCGCGACGCAGCGTCCCTCGGTGGATGTGATCACAGGACTAATTAAGGCCAACATCCCGTCTCGGATAGCCTTTGCGGTGTCTTCCCAGGCCGATTCCCGAACGATCTTGGACATGTCGGGAGCCGAGAAGCTGTTGGGCAAAGGTGACATGCTCTACTTTCCCATTGGAGCAGCGAAGGCCACCAGGGCCCAAGGGGCTTGGATCCTTGATCAGGATGTCAACAACTTGGTGGACTTTTGGAAGCAGCAGACCTATGAGGTGTCTGAGATCGATGTAGTGGCGGAGACGGCTGCGGCGGTAGAAAGGGCGCCGGAGCCGGAGGACGAGTTATTCGATGATGCCGTTCGACTGGTAGTCGATACCGGGCAAGCATCGGTCTCGATGCTCCAACGCCGATTTCGCATCGGCTACTCCCGAGCAACTCGCCTAATCGATGCTATGGAGTTGAAGGGAATTGTCGGCGAGCATCAAGGAAGCAAACCCCGGGAGGTACTCATCGATAGCTATCCTGAGGATGACCAGGAGCTGGCTATCGATTCAGCTGACAGTCAGGATGAAGAGGAATCCGATACAGCAATGAATTAAGCAGACAACGGTGAGGTTCAGGAGGGTACTAGATGGTGAAACAGGATTATCTGGTTCGAGGTATAGCCGCGGATGGTATGTTGCGGGTGAACGGAGCCATCACCACCAATACCTGCAACGAAGCAGCTAAGCGGCATGGGACGTGGCCCATTGCCACCGCCGCCCTGGGTCGGTTGTTGACCGGAGCAATTATGATGGGTGCGATGCTGCTCAAGGATGATCAACGGATGATGCTGCAGGTTCGGGGCGATGGGCCCCTACGGGAGATTGTGGCCGTTACCGATGGCCATGGTCACGTCAAGGGATATGTAGGTGAACCCCACGTGCATTTTCCCCTGAATGACGAGGGAAAACTGGATGTGGCTCGGGCCATTGGTCAAGGTCGGCTGACCGTAACCCGGCAAATTGGAGACGGCGAGCCCTACCTGGGAAATGTTCCCCTGCTAACCGGTGAGATCGGTGATGATTTGGCCTATTATTTCGCCCGTTCCGAGCAAGTTCCGTCGGTGGTGTCTCTGGGCGTTTTGGTAGAGACCGACAACTCTGTCCGGGCTGCAGGTGGGTATATTCTCCAAGTGATGCCTGGGGCCAGCGAAGAAATTATCAGCTTTGTTGAATCCAAGGCCCAGAACTTGGCGGGAGTTAGTCGGAGTATCGACGCCGGACACACGCCAGAGGAAATCCTGACCGAAAATTTCGGGGAGTTGGGACTGGAGTTTTTGGAGACGACACCGGTGAGCTTTGTCTGCGACTGTACCCGTGATCGCTTTGAGCGTGCACTGCTTAGTTTGGGACGGGAGGAGTTGGAGTCCCTGTTGGCCGATCAGGGGCAGGCGGAGACCGTTTGTCAGTTTTGTGGGGCAAAGTATCTCTTTTCTCGCCAGGATGTGGAACGGCTGGTGGAAATTGCTAAACAGCGGTAACTAGGGGTGAGACAAGGCAAGGGGGAGGAGGAGAGGGTTTGAACGTGGTGCGCAGGATCCTGGTAACCTTGGTTGTGGCCATCGCGGTGGTGATTGGTGCAGTTATTTGGGGAGCGACGCTGTACACCGATTACCTGTGGTTTGCCAATCTGGGATTTGGAGCGGTTTTTTGGACCCGACTGGCGTGGCAGTGGTTGATTCCCATCATCGCCGGAGGCGTCTTCGCTCTGGTGGTGTTTGTCAACCTGTTGATCGCACGCCCGTCGTCAGCGCCTCGGCTTTCCATCGTAGATGGGGAAGGGGAAACACAGGAACACTCCTTCTCGACAAGCTGGTATCTGCCGGTGGCTGCAGTAATCAGTCTTGTCTTAGGTTTCTTCTTCAGCACCGGTATCGGGGATAGCTGGCATGACATTGTCCTGTGGCTCAAGGGCGGCAGTTTTGGGTATACTGACCCTGTTTTTAGTCGGGATATTGGCTTTTACATCTTCGACTTGCCCTTCTATCACCTGCTATATATCAGTTTGCAGGGGGTGCTTTGGACATCCATCATCGCCTCCGGCATCGTCTATCTGATCTCTGGAGCAGTGTCCTTCACAGAAGGGGTTCAGATTCGCACAAGAGCCAAAGCCCATATTTCAGTGTTGTTGGCTGGGCTGTTTGTCCTCAAGGCCGGTGGTTACTTATTGAAGATGTACCAACGAGTATATTCCAGCGATGGTGCTATCTACGGAGTTGGGTATACCGATGTCCATGCCCTGATTCCCGGCTTGAAAGTCCTAGCGGTGATCGCGGTAATTGCGGCTCTTTCGCTATTGGTGAATATCTTCCGACCGGGACTGCGGTGGACCGCTGCCAGTGTTGTGGTTCTTCTACTTGCCTCGCTTTTGGTTGGCGACGTCTTTCCTCGACTGATGCAAAGGTTTGTGGTTGAACCCAATGAGCTGATCAGAGAAAGCCCCTATCTGGTGAATAACATTCAGATGACCCGCCGGGGCTTTGGCCTGGATCAAGTCCAGCAGCAGGAGTTCGATGTCGCCCAGGACAGTCACCTCACCCTTGCGGATCTCAAGGCCCACGAGGAGATCATCAAGAACATTCGCCTGTGGGATTGGCGACCATTGCTGCAAACCTATGGTCAACTACAGGAGATGCGCCTTTACTACGATTTTAAAGAGGTTGATGTCGATCGCTACTGGCTAGATGGTGAGTACCGCCAGGTGATGCTGGCGGCCAGGGAACTGGATCCCAGGCAGGTGCAAAACCCAACGTGGATCAATCAAAGGCTGCAATATACCCATGGTTATGGGGTAGTGGTTAG
The DNA here is from genome assembly GCA_012727955.1 of Bacillota bacterium. Taxonomy (NCBI): domain Bacteria; kingdom Bacillati; phylum Bacillota; species Bacillota bacterium. The sequence goes on along the minus strand of JAAYGB010000059.1, from coordinate 60,809 downwards.
TCCCGTCGATGAAGTAACTCCCGAGGGCTTGCCCAGCCTGTGGGTAAAGAACATTCCCCCGGAGTCAAAGTACCAGGCACTGGAGATAATTCGCCCCGAAATCTATTATGGCGAAGTGGCCGATGATTATGTGATTGTCAATTCCCGCACCCCTGAATTTGACTATCCCCGGGGCGATGAGAATGCCCAGACACGGTATCAGGGTCGGGGCGGGGTGCGCTTATCCCATCCCTTAAGGCGATTGGCCTTTGCGGTGCGGATGGCCGATCCCCGGATATTGATCTCCGGTGAGATTACCGACCAAAGTCGCATTATGTTCCATCGGACTGTGCTGAACAGGGTCCAGCTGATTGCCCCCTTTTTCCGCTATGAAGATGATCCTTATCTAGTCATTTCCCAGGGAAGATTGTTCTGGATTATCGATGGATATACCACCAGTCAGAACTATCCCCTGGCAACACCGGTGCGGGGGTGGGGCAATTATGTGCGCAACTCCATTAAGGTGGTTGTTGACGCCTACCATGGCAGTGTGGAGTTTTTCGCGATGGATCCCAAGGAACCGATTGTTGCTGCCTATCGGCGGATTTTCCCCGATCTGATCCAGGATATTGCTGCCATGGACCCAGACCTGCGCCAACACTTGCGGTACCCTGAGGGATTGTTTACCCTACAGACCAACGTCTATGCAGCCTATCACATGAGCAATCCTACGGTGTTTTACAATCGAGAGGATCTGTGGAGTATTCCAGAGGAGATTGTCGGGGAGACTCCAGCCCCAGTCAGTCCCTACTACATCATTACTCGCCTGCCTAACTCCCAGGAACCAGAGATGGTGCTGATGCAACCCTTCACTCCCGTCCGCAAGAACAATATGGTGGCTTGGATGGCGGCGCGAATGGACGGAGACAGGTACGGTGAGCTGTTGGTCTATAGTTTTCCGAAAAACGAGCTGACCTATGGACCGATGCAGGTGGAGGCCAGGGTGGACCAGGATCGGGACATTTCCCAACTGTTGACGCTGTGGAGCCAACAGGGGTCAACGGTGTTTCGGGGCAACCTCTTGGTGATTCCCCTCCAGGACAAGATCCTCTACGTGGAACCGGTGTATTTGCAGGCCGAGCAAAGTCAGATGCCAGAGATGAAAATGGTGATCGCAGGTACCGGTACCAGGATAGCTACCGGCGCTACCCTGGGGCAGGCTTTGCAGCGATTGTTGGCCGATGGCGATCCCCAGGGGGAAGAGGCCCGGATGGTTCCTGTGGAACCAAGCTTGCCTGAGGGACCGGAATTTGAGGGGCAGCAGGAGTATCGAGGATTAGTTCACCGGGCCATTGCCAGCTTTGATCGGGCCCAGGAGCGGCTGCGGGCTCTGGATTGGGCAGGCTATGGCCAGGCGATGGAGGAACTGGAGACCCTATTGCGGCAATTGGAGGAAGTATCCCAAGGGGAGTTGGTGGAATCGATCCTGATGGAAGAAAACCTGGGACTTGAATAAATAACAAAGTCATAATGCCCCCCTTCGCGGAATATGATGTCTTGCGGAGGGGGGTTGACCGGGTTGGCAAGAACAAGATTTAGAAGACCTCAAAGAAACGGTCCGGGCCTATTGTTTATTTTGGTGGCGTTGGTGGTAGTTGCCGCAGCGGGAGCTAGATTCATGGGTCTAACTCCAAGGGCTACTTTCGAGCCGATTTCCACGACAACAAATGTTGTGCGACAGGAGATTCCGGCTCCCCAGGTGATTGTCGAGCAGCCCGCCAGCAGCGGCACCATCGTGTTGTACCATGCGCACTCTACGGAGAACTACTCGCCGAATCCTACCCATGCTCGAGACGGTAATGTCGGGGACATTGGCAAGGTGGCTCAGAAGCTAAAGGCGGCCTTGGAGGCCAAGGGATATACCGTGGACTATCACGCCGACAATTTCGATGTGCCGGACTTTAGCGGAGCCTTCGGTGCCGCCGCAACGAAACTGTCACGGGTAGTGCAATCGGACTCTGTGGTCGCGGTGGTCGATATTCATCGCGATGGGTTGCCAAAGTCTCGGGAGGAGGGTTACACCACAGCTAACATCAACGGTACGCCGACGGCAAAGTTGCTGTTTGTGGCGGGGGATGTAAGCAATCCCAATCTTCAAGCCAACGTAGAAATTGCCCAGGCGATGAAGGATTACCTAGATAAGGCGTACAGTGGCATCATGCGGGGGATTAAGGTACAGCATCGCAACTTGAATGGAAATCTCCATCCCAATACCTTGACGGTCTACATAGGTGACTATCATGGCAACAGTCTGGCGGAAGCAGAAGCGGCAGTAGAGCCTTTAGCTGAGGCCCTTGACGCGGTGTTATCCGAGGCTCAACCAACGCTGGCACCGGTAGTTACGCCATAACAACGGCAAAGGAAGTTTGCGGCTTGCCACTTTCCGGCAGGCCTTCTTTTTTGTCCGCAGGTATTATACCCACTGGAAAGGGTCTCCAGTAGGAAGAGGCCTAGTCGAAGTAGAACACTCATAGGGATAGAGTTCATGGGAAATATTAGAAGGAAGATTCCCTTTCTGGGGGTGCACAATTGATTCAGGCAAAGCAGGTACATTTTGTGGGAGTTGGCGGAGTGGGTATGAGCGCCATCGCCAAAGTCCTGATTCAAAAGGGACTAAAGGTTAGCGGTTCAGATATGTCCTCCTCTACTTTGACGGCAGAGTTAGAGAGCTTGGGAGCTCGGATTTATTTAGGCCACAATGCAGCCAATGTGAATGGTGCAGAAATTGTAATTCGTTCTAGTGCGATACCCGATGATAATCCGGAAATTCAGGAGGCCAGGAGCAAGGGACTGCCGGTCCTGCACCGCTCGGAGATTCTCGCGATGCTCTTGAACGAGAACAGGGGAATAGCGGTGTCGGGAGCCCATGGTAAGACCACCATCACCGGAATGATCGCTACCATCCTGGAGATGGCAAGGTTGGACCCATCGGTATTAGTTGGGGGAGAGCTAGTAGGGACGGGGTTTCATGCCAAGTACGGGATGGGGCCCTACGTGGTGGCGGAAGCCGATGAAAGTGACGGCTCCTTCCTCAAGTATCATCCCTTCTTAGCGGTGGTTACCAGCATCGAAGCGGATCATCTGGAAAACTACGGCGGATCCTTTACTAATCTGATTAAAGCCTACCAGGCCTTCTTGGGGCAGCTAAAACCCGGGGGCGTGGCGGTAGTAGGAGCCCAGGCTGCGCGGATGCTGCAGGGTCAGTTGCCGTCAGCAGTAACCTACGGGTTAGATGATCCCGACTGCGACTACACCGGTCGGATCCTCCGGCTCGAGGGATTTGATTCCCAACTGGAAGTGAGCCGCCGGGGCAGGGTGATGGGAACCTTGGAGTTGAAGATGCCGGGAGCCCATAATCTCGAAAATGCCCTGGCTGCGTCGGCAGCCTGTTTGGAATTGGGATTGGAGTTTTCTCAGATCAAAGAGGGTTTGGCCCAGTTTCAAGGGATCAAGCGGCGGTTTCAATTGGTCCAGCACAACCGGGAAAGGGACATTCTCATCATCGACGATTACGGTCATCATCCGACGGAGTTAAGAGCAGCGTTGCGGGCAGCCAAGGAGATTTTCGGACGCCGAGTTGTTGCTGTCTTCCAGCCCCATCGGTTCAACCGGACCCAGTTTCTTTTTGATGAGTTTGCTAACTCCTTTTCCGATGCCGATGTGGTAGCTGTGGCACCTATCTATGCGCCGCCACCGGAAACCCCTATTCCCGGCGTCAGCTCGGAAAAACTGGCTGAGGCGATTCTTGCCGTGGAAAGAAAGCCTGTTGAGGCCTTTTCCGACCTGGGAAGTGTCACTGATTGGTTGGCCGATAACCTTCGCTCCGGGGATTTAGTAATCACCTTGGGGGCCGGCAATATTGGGCTAGTGGGTCAGGCCCTAGCACGGAGGTTGGATTAATTTGGAGACGAAAATTGCTCAAACTCCTGAGGAACTGCAGCAGGTGATGGCCATTCGGGAGGAAGTGTTTGTCCGAGAGCAACAGGTTCCTCCGGAGTTGGAGAAGGATGCAGAAGATGATTCAGCTATCCACTTCTTGGCCCTGGTGAATGGACAAGCAGTGGGGGCGGCACGCCTTGTGGTCCATGGCGATGAAGGCAAGGTGGGCAGGATGAGTGTGCTTTCCCCCTTTCGGGGCCGTGGGATCGGTTCAGCCCTTTTGCGGAAGGTGGAGGCTGCGGCTCGGGAGCAGGGGCTTGTTCGGTTGCGGCTTCATGCCCAGGACCATGCCCTCAAGTTCTACCAACGACTGGGGTATCAAGTAACCGGAGAGGCCTTTCTCGAGGCGGGAATTGTCCACTTTCCCGTGGAGAAGCTGCTGCAGGGGAGAGACTAAAAGGTGGACGTAAAGAGATTCTTAGAGGCACTTACCAGCGATCCTGATTATCAGGGTCAGATAGTGGATATCCAGGAAATACCGGCAAGAGAGGCAGTGTACGGGAAACTAGAGGACCCGTTACCGGTGGTACTAACTTCGGCCCTGAAAGAAATGGGAATTTCCCGGCTGTACTCCCATCAAGCCGAGGCCATTACCTTAGCCCGCAGGGGTAAGAATGTAGTGGTGGTTACTTCGACGGCCAGCGGGAAGACCCTATGCTATAATCTACCGGTGCTGGAGCAGCTAATTTACCACCCCGATACTACGGCACTGTATATCTTTCCCACCAAGGCATTGGCCCAGGACCAACAACGGGGACTTGCCCGGTGGCAATCGCTAATTCCCGGGTTGCCTTTGGTGTCGGGGACCTATGATGGCGACACTCCTCGTAACGAACGGCGCAAGCTAAGGGATGAGGGAAACTGCATTTTGACGAATCCCGACATGCTCCACGGTGCCATTTTGCCCAATCACAGTAGTTGGGGCAAGTTTTTCGCTCGGCTGAAGTTCATCGTCATCGATGAGATTCATACCTATCGGGGGATCTTCGGCTCCAATGTGGTGAATGTAATTCGCAGGCTGCGGCGCATCTGTCGCCACTACGGCAGCGACCCCCAGTTCATTCTCTGTAGTGCCACCATTGCCAATCCAAGGGAACTGGCTGCCAATTTGATCGGAGATACTGTCACTGCGGTGACCAACGATGGCTCACCTAAGGGGAAGAAGACCTTTGTCCTGTGGAATCCTCCCTTTCTTGAGGGGACCACGAAAAGACGCAGTACTAACAGTGAAGCCAAGGAATTGTTGGTCCGACTGCTCAAATCTAGAGTTCAGACCATCACTTTCACCAGGGCCCGGGTCTCTGCAGAATTGCTCTATCGTTACGTGCGGGAGGTGCTGTCCCGTGATGGGGCGGCCATGGCCAATGCCATCAGGGCTTACCGGGGTGGCTACTTGCCCAAGGAAAGGCGGCTCATCGAGCAACAACTCTTTTCCGGTGAGCTGTTAGGGGTGGTCAGTACCAACGCCCTGGAGCTGGGGATTGACATTGGCGGTTTGGATGCCGCGCTGATCGTTGGTTTTCCGGGGACCATTGCCAGTACTTGGCAGCAGGCAGGGCGAGCCGGTAGAAGTGGCACCGATTCCCTGGTGTTTCTCCTGGCCCATAACACGCCCATTGATCAATATCTGATGGCCCATCCCCAGTACTTCTTTGAGCAAAGTCCGGAACATGCTGTGGTTGACGGCGACAATCCCTACGTTGTCGTTGGGCACCTGCGGGCTGCGGCCCATGAATTGCCGATTCAGGTGCAGGAGGAATCGGATTTTGGCCAGTATGCACCGGCGATTCTGGATATTCTCGGTGAAGACCGCCAGGTAGTGTATCGTGGTAACCGCTGGTTTTGGGTGGGCAGCGGATACCCGGCAGAAGACGTCAACCTTCGCAACATCTCCGAGAACACCTATACCATCGTTGATATTACCGGAGAGCCCCAGGTGATCGGCTCCACCGATGAGCTCAGTGCCTTTGTTCAACTCCATACTGAAGCGGTATACATGCATGACGGAGACTCTTACTTTGTCTCAAAGCTGGATACCACGGAAAAGGTGGCCTACGTCCATCGGGCTGAATTGGACTATTACACCCAGGCAATCTCCGATCGTCGCCTGCAGGTGGAAACCGAGGAAATCCGCCGGTCCATGGGTGAGGCAACCGTCGCCTTTGGCGAAGTAGAAGTGACTTACATCACCTATATGTTTAAGAAAATCAAGTTTGAAGACCGGGACAGTATTGGCTTTGGCAAAGTTGACTTGCCGCCTACAGCCCTGGATACCTGTGGCGTTTGGCTGATTCCGCCACTTAACACCCTCCATCGTGTTCGGGAGTACGGGCGAAATCCCGTCGATGGACTCTTGGGACTGGCCAACGTTGCTACAGAGGTTGTACCTTTGTTTGCGATGTGTGATCCGATGGATATCGGTTCTGTAGTTGAGTCCAGTAACACCGGTGTCCCAACGGTGTTTCTCTTCGACCGTTATCCCGGCGGTATTGGCTATGCCCAGAAGGCCTATGAGAAGATGGAGGAGATCTTGGAAGCCTGTTTGCAGCTCATTGAAGGATGTAGCTGTCTCGATGGCTGTCCTTCCTGTGTAGGGGCTCCGCTGCCGCCCTATGCACAATTGGACCCCGAGGCCGATAGCAAGGGGCGAATTCCCGACAAGGAAGCAGCCCTGGTGATTCTGCACGATTTGTTGGGGAAGGAACCCTATATCCCCCTGCGGCCTGTACCTTCCTGGTCCGCCGAGGACCAGGTGGCCGCCACCCAGGAAGTGGTGAGACCGGTGAGCAAACCCCTTCCGGAGAGAGTCGAGCTTCGGATCCGCAAGCAAGTTCAAAGGCTAAAGGAGTAGTCATAATGCAAAAAACGATGATGAAGTTTAACGGCAAGGAGCCGCAGATTGCGGATAATGTCTTTATCGCCGAGGGCGCCCGCCTGATTGGTGATGTGACTTTGCATCCCAACGTCAGTGTCTGGTTTAATACCGTACTGCGAGCGGATATCAACTCCATTGAAATCGGTGAAGGGTCCAACATCCAGGATAACTCCACCGTTCATGTGGATTACGACTATCCGACGGTGGTTGGCCGCCATGTGACCATTGGTCATAATGCCGTGATCCATGGGGCTACCATCAAAGACGATGCCTTGATTGGGATGGGGGCGATTGTTCTCAACGGCGCTGTCGTTGGGGAAAAGGCCATCGTAGGAGCCGGTGCTTTGGTGGGGGAGGGGAAGGAGATTCCTCCCCGCAGTTTGGCAGTGGGTGTCCCGGCCAAGGTGATTCGCACTGACATGACCGATGAGCAGTTAGCCTTTGTCAAAGCCAACCTCGAGGGCTACCTGCGTTTGACCGAGGCCTATCTCGACAGCGGCACCGAATTGAGGGCCAAGGCTGATTCTGATAAGTAAAGGAGTGCACTGGTTAAGGGACGGACCACCACTCGCGGTTGATTGCGAAGTTGGGCCTCCTTGAGCCGGAGCTCCTTTTCTGAGGCTCTTTCCTCGGCTTTGTCGTCGGTAGCATTGAGGAAATCGAGGCGTGTGAAATATTCTGCTATTTCTTGAGACTCTTGCTGCAAATGGGCTGAAGCTTCTTCAGCCCATTTGCGATCTTCCTGCTTGAGGAGATCAACGATGTATTGTCCAATGCAGTCGCGATAGGCCTGCAGGAAGGAAATCCGCCGCTTGTAGCGTTGAGCGGGGAAGGGAGGTAGGGTGCTGCGGTACAGGGAGACAAGATACCGATAGGGATTGGCAATCACTTGCCCCGTTACCAGATTACACCCCACTTCGATGCAATTTTCCTCCTGCCGGCTGGGACTTAGGTAACCAAGGTGCAGGACCATAAAGAGAAAGGGAACAAAGGTTACCGGGGCCATTCCCCACCGGTCTGCCTCGGTGTAACCGAACTGGCATGTGATCTTGCTGCGTCGGGCGATGGAATCAAGGATTTGCTCCAGACGAAAGCTGCCGGGACAGATCAATTCAATGCTAGGGTCTGTCAGCAGTTCAGGATGAAAGGCTAGTTTCAGGGTTTGGGCCGGTGCCATCAGCCCCGTGAGCACCCTGGCCTGGTCTTCGTCAAGTTCTGCCACCAGGATATCTCCATCCCAGTGATGGGAAGCCCCCAGTGCATTGAGATACTCGACAACAAATCGCGCTAGCTGGGTTTGCTGCTTACTCCATTGGACCGGAGTCTGCAAATTCTGTGCCGTCGGCAGGCTATGCATTTAATTTCACTCCTTGAGATGGTTGTTGCAGCAGAATGGTATCGATAATACTGGGGGGCAACTGGCTTTTTGCCTTGAGAATTTGGTCTCCCAAGGAATCAATTTGTTGGGCTAGATCCTCTTCATCCCTGGCATTGGACAGAATGTTCATAATTCTCGTCTCCAAAGAGTGGTCACCATCGAGCCGATGGAGAATGGCATCCAGTTCGCCGATCACCATCTCAAACATGTTGATCTTTTCCTGCAGTAAGTAGACGATATGTTCCTCGATGGTACCCAAGGTAGCGAAGTTGTAGATCTCCACATCATGGGTTTGCCCAAGGCGATGGACCCGACCGATCCTTTGCTCCACTCGCATCGGGTTCCAGGGCAGATCAAAGTTGATCAGGTGATGGCAGAACTGGAAGTTCAGTCCCTCACCGCCGGATTCGGTACTAACCAGCACATCACCGTATTGCTGAAATAGGAACTTAGACCATTCCTTTCGCCCCTTGGACAAGGAACCATCAAAGCCTAAAGTGGCCAATCCTGCAGCTTCCAGGTGTTGGCGAATATGGGTTAAGGAGGCTCGGTATTCGGTGAAGACCAGCACCTTTTCTCCGATGGTTTGGGCCAACTCCACTACTTTGTCCAGCTTCGCGGTGGTCTCGATGGCCATGGCTTGATCAATTAATTGGTTCAGGCGGGCAACGACGGCAGGATCCGCTGCCACTTGCCGCATCTTGTCCAAAGTGACCGCCGCGGCCCAGGGACTGCTGCAGGCTTCTCTCTGGAGAGTGATTAGGGCTAACCGATTTTGCCCCAGGTTGGTAGACCTGTGATACTCTTCTTGCACAAAATCAGTCACCGCTCGATAGAATGCGATTTCTTCAGGGTAGCCCTTGATGGGCACCGCCTGGACGTTACGCTTGGTAAATTGGACAGTGTCTTGACCTCGGCGATTGCGTACCATCACTTGGCTCAACAGACGGCGAAGCTCTGCTGTGTTATTGGGCGTCCGTTTGTCGGCAACGTAACGACGTTGGAAGTCCTTGTAGGAACCCAGTTGTCCTGGTTTGAGCAGAGTAATCAGGTTGTACAACTCTCGAAGGTCGTTTTGCACCGGAGTGGCAGTGAGCAAGAGAAAGTATTTTTTTGACAGTTGGTTGACAAACTGCCAATTGGCAGTACGTGAATTCTTCAAGCGATGGGCTTCATCGACGATAACCATATCCCAGTCAATGCCCAAGACAATATCCCGATGGGGTTGACGTTTGGCGGTATCGATGGAGGCAATGATCTGGGGGGAATGTTCCCAGTCAAATTGGTGGCGCTGGATCTGGGTGATGATGCCGAATTTATCCCGGAGCTCCTCATACCATTGCCAGCACAATGAAGAAGGAGTGAGGATCAGCACCCGTTGCACCAAGCCTCGCAGAATATATTCCTTGAGGATCATCCCGGCTTCGATGGTCTTGCCTAGGCCAACTTCATCGGCGAGAATTGCCCGGCCCCGCATGATGTTCACCACTCGGTGCAATGTATCTAGCTGATGGGGATAGGCAACGACATTTTCCTTCCGCCAACGGTCGGCCAGATGTCGGGGACACAACAGCTGTTGCCAGTCCTTCTGGCAGCTGAGATGATACCCCGTTCTAGCCAACTGGTGCCAAGTCCAACTATCGAATTGTTTGCGGCGAATTTGTTTTTGGAGAGTGGCGAATTCGCTTCGGGAAAGGAGGACATCGAAGAGACCGTCGACGGTACGAGGGGGAAAAAAGGTCTCAGGTTTTGCCTGTTGCCCAAAACCTTCCCCCAGGTTACCCCGAAGCAGAGGTACAGTGATGATGATTTCCATGGGCTGCCTCCTTTCTTGCAGGGTGTCCACTATTGTAGTGTTTACTGACCCGGGCAAGGTTATAACGGCAGCCCAACTACCCCTGGAGGTTCTTGGTGGCGAGGACTTCCTTAGCGGGAGTGCGGTCGCCATCGCAGGAAATTCTGCGGGGACCATAGAGGAAGTGGAGCTCAAAGCCGAGACTGCGATAGAGTTCGATGATCCGGCCCGTGGCCTGGTTAGACAGAACCACCGGTCCAGGATGGCGGGATAACCATCTAGCCAATCGGACCTGATCCGACCAATCAAAGTCCCTTGCGGCATAGCTGGTGAACTCGACGTCATAGGGAGGGTCGGCATAGATGAAATCATCGGCCTTTAGCTGCAGCCGAGCAAAATCCACAGAGGAGAATTGCCAGTGGGCCAGCACCTTCTGGTACGGAGTGAAATCTTTGATGTAATTGATCCTAGTGTAGCGGCCGAAGGGGACGTTGAAGTGGCCCTTGCGGTTAAATCTACAGAGCCCGTTGTAGCCGGTGCGGTTCAGGTAATAAAAAAGCTCCGCGGCTGTTTTGGAGTGAGCCTGGTTGGCATCAATCAGGCGGTTGAATCGGTCCCGGTGGGTATAGTACAACTCTTCATCGTTTTTCATCGGCAAAGAAGCCACCAGCCCATTTTGCAACCAGGTGTAGAAGTTGATCAGGTGGACATTGATGTCGTTAAGAAGAGCCCGCTGGGGCAGAAGCCCTAGAGATACTGCCAGGCCGCCACAGAAGGGTTCCACCAGGCGTCTGTGCCGATGTTCGGCCCACAAGCTTCTTAAATGGGGCACCAACCAGCGTTTACCGCCGGCCCACTTAAGGGGAGGTCTAAGCTGGCCCCGATCATCACTAGTTGAAAAGTCCTGCTGCTGTGTCTTGCCAGGCATGCATCTCCTACCCCCTTCCGGTCCAGACAATGGCGGGAAAAGAAAAAACCCCTACCGGTCGATTCCCGGGTAGGGGTTTTGGTGGACTCGAAGGGATTCGAACCCTCGGCCTCCGCGTTGCGAACGCGGCGCTCTCCCAACTGAGCTACGAGCCCGGAAAATCAAATCCAGAGCTATTATACCGCAACCTATTCCTGCTGTCTAGATGAACTACGGGATAAAGCTAAGAATTTTACTGACGGGGAGGAGCCACCGGGTCAGAGCACCGGGAAAGAGACCCACCAGGATCAGAAGACCGGCGAGAACCGCGGCCAGGTAATGCCGCCGGGAGATCAAGGCACTGATACTTTCCTCAAGGGTTGCTCTGTTAGCGATCAGGTGGCCAGCGTGGCACACCGCAAAAACCAAGATCCCTGCTGCGGTGATCCATGAAATCCGCAGCGCCGATAGTGTGAGCACCAACCACGGCAGACCGGGACTACCGGGAAGGAAGGCTACTAAAACTAAGGCAATTCCAAAGCCCAGCCCCACTGCCCAGTGGGGCTTGTCAACCCTTGCCTTATCGGAATCAATGGCAGAGGCCCAGTCCGCCAAAAGGTAGCGGAAGTACAGCAAGTAGGGGGCTAAGACCAGCCCAAAGGCAAAGGCCAACAGGGAAGCCTCGGTACCAAAGCCAGCCAGGATCAACAAGATTCCATTGTAGATCATCCCATGGTAGGCCGTTGACGTCGAGCCTGTGGTCCCAAAGGCTGCGAGAGCACCGTATGCCATGGTCAGCAAGCCAACGATCACCAAAGCAAAGCCAAAGGAAGGCGCTGCATCGGGAAGCAGCCTAAGGCCGGCAGTAATCAGAATCAGTAAAGCACCCTTACTCACAAGACCCACCAGCAATGCAGCAGTGACTGCCGACAGCTTCCCGGAACTAGAAAGCCATCCATGTAGGGGAAAGGTCGGCAGAACGACGGCCACTGCTAGGAATACTCCCAACAGAATCCACCACTGAGTTGTGGGAAGGATGGACTCCTGGGCCGCTGGGATAATGGCCGCGAAGTCAAAGGTGCCAGCGGCACTGGCCAGGGTGACCAGGCTCCAAGTGAGCAGCAGAGTACTGAGGAGCATGGCAGCAAAGACAGCATGACGGAATCCAGCTCCCCCTTTGGACGCCAATCGCTGATCCCAGAATACCAGCAGGTAGTTACCGAGAAGAAACAGCGGCCAGGTGATGACCAGTGCCATCACTGAGGTGGAGGTAACAAGACCAATTAGACCAAGGTGGGTAAGCAAAGTGCCCACGAGGCGCCGTCGTCTGTTTCTGGTATCTGTCTTTTCCGGGGCTTGCCCGTCACCTACACTGATGAGAATGAAGAAGGGGAGCAGGGCTAGCAGGAGAATGCCAGCTTCACGGCTAAATGCGAAGGAAAAGTCCAGTGTGGACTCAAAAAGGTTGATTGAGTAGAAAACACTGGGTGTCATCCCTGCTTCCAGTTGTGCGGTGATCCTTCCCAGCCCGAGATATGGCAAAGAGTGCCCCAAGGAGGCGAGCCAGGGTAGCAGCGGGGCTAGCCTTTGTGGCACCACCAGGATGGCAAGCGCGATGAAAATAGTACTAAAGAGAATGAGTTGTATCATTGGTATCCTCCCTGCCTTTGCCAAGGGCAAATAGAGTCTGCACTGCTTCGCCCAAGGTAGTGATGGCACCGCCCACTAGGTTCCAGGGCCAAGCAAAGATCCTGTCGCTATACCGATGCAGCCGATAAAGGGCTTGGGATAACCATTTCGCTCCGGTAAGCAAAATACCAGAGGCGATCCCGTCCCAGGTCACCAAACCAGCTCCAATTATGGTCAAGAGCTGGTGACATCGTTTCACTTGATAGCCGAAAAACTCCTCCGCCGTTGGGCCTTCGCCCAGAAGAGGTTCCCGTGGGTACTTGGCTCGAAGCCTTTTAGCCACGGCAGCCACCAATAGAAGTATATAGGCTGCTGCCAACAGGACTAGCCAGACAAGGGGTTGGTCTATATAATAAGGTGGCACCGGCAAGCTCCTTTCCACAGCACAGGATACCTCTGTATTCTCCGCGAGGGATACTGTTTCCTGGCATTATCAGCCAGGCATTGTTGGCAGGGGTAGGTTTCCGATATATTCTGATATAATTGATTGAGGTTTTTAGTCTAGCTAGGGGGAAGCAAATTAGTGAAAAAGGTTGGAATGGTTTCGCTGGGATGCGCCAAAAACTTGGTTGACAGCGAAATAATGTTAGGGATGTTACGGGACGCGGGATATGAGATTACCAGCGATTCCCAGGAAGCTGACGCCATTATCGTAAATACCTGTTCCTTTATCGGTCCCGCCAAGGAAGAGTCAATTGATACTATCTTGGAGATGGCTGAATATAAATCCCAGGGCAACTGTCGGGCCCTCATCGTTACCGGCTGTTTGAGTCAACGCTATGGCGAGGAATTGATGGAGGAAATGCCGGAGGTCGACGCCGTAGTGGGAACCGGTGACTTCGACCAGATTGTCAATATCTTGAATTCTGCCCTGGAAGGTCGACGCACCACTCAGATCGGGGACAAGAATATCTCTTATGAAAAAGAGCTACCGAGAATGCTGTCTACCGGCGGCTACAGTGCCTACGTTAAGATCGCGGAGGGCTGTGATCATCGCTGTGCCTTCTGTGTTATTCCCAGTTTGCGGGGTAGGTTTAGAAGTCGTTCCCTTGAATCCATCGTTACAGAGGTTATGGGGATGGCGGTTCAGGGCACCAAGGAAATCAACCTCATCGCCCAAGATACCTCGGCCTACGGAATAGATCTATACGGCAAGCCTCAGCTGCCGGAACTGCTGCGCCGGCTGGCGCAGATAGAAGGGATAGAGTGGATTCGGGTCCTGTATACCTATCCAGCTAATCTCACCGATGAGCTCCTCGAAGTGATGGCGACGGAGCCTAAGGTTTGCAAGTACCTGGATATTCCCCTCCAGCACGCCAATGGGAATATCCTTCGTCGGATGCGCCGTCCCGCCGATCAACTGAGAATTAAGGAACTGATTGAAAAAATTCGCCGCAGGATTCCCGATATTACCCTGCGCACTACCTTGATCGTGGGGTTCCCTGGAGAGACAGAAGCCGCCTTTGCCGAGCTCTGTCAGTTTGTCTCTGAGATTGAGTTTGATCATGTGGGAGTTTTCCCCTATTCCCGGGAAGAGGGAACGGAGGCCTATGATATGGAAGGTCAAGTCGATGAAGAGGTTAAGCTGCAGCGCAGGGATAAGCTGATGCAGATCCAGCAGGGTATTTCATGGCGGAAAAATCGACAGCGGGTGGACAAAATCTATCCCGTGTTGATCGAGGGTACTTCCCAGGAATCTGACTTGGTGATGCAGGGCAGGGGTCCCTTCCAGGCTCCAGAGGTTGATGGTGTGATATATATCGGTGATCCCAGCCTGAAGGTGGGGGACATTGTTCCGGTAAGAATTACAGAAGCGTATGCCTATGACCTTGTCGGTCAGGTTGAGGAGGACGAAGGGTGAACTTACCAACGACTTTGACCATCGTTAGGATTGTACTGGTTCCGGTGTTTATGGCACTGGTCTTGGTGAAAATTCCCTACGGGGCCTATTTTGCCGCCCTGGTTTTTATCTTGGCCGCCATCACCGATGGTTTGGATGGGTATATTGCCCGCAGTCGCAATCAAGTTACTAAGCTGGGTCAGTTATTGGATCCCATTGCTGACAAGCTCCTGATCTCCGGGGCTTTGGTCAGTTTGGTTCAGATGAATTTGGTCTCGGCTTGGGTAGCGATGATTATTATTGGGCGGGAATTTGCTGTCTCAGGCCTGCGAATGGTGGCGGTGACGGAAGGAATTGTGATTGCAGCCAGCAAGTTGGGAAAGATTAAGACCATCACCCAGATCGTAGCTATCGTTGCGATTTTACTTCAGCTTCCCGGCGCTCTGTTCCTTTTGTGGTTAGCCGCTTTGATCACCATCGTCTCAGCGGTGGATTACTTTGCCCGGGCCGGGAAATTCCTCAATCTTGATTCCTCCAAGTAACCAGACTGTCGAGGAAACCTTGGTTTGGTTGTCTTTCATTGGTAGGATGGACAAATGTTGCTTGGCCGCTCCTTGGATGGAGCGGCTTTTTTTCGTTGATTCCATGTTATAATGGTCAGGCAGGGGAGGGCTACACAAAATGAACAAGACACGTATATCCATTATTGTCATAACATTGGTAATCGTCACACTACTGGGCGTGGCTGGGCAGAGACTACTGTATATGCAGAAGGTGGAGCGCCCTCTGAAGGAGAGATTTTTGGCTATCACCGGAGTCGAATCCTTTGAATTGCTGGAGGTTCCCGGTGGACAGGAGCTGGTGGTTGCAGTGGCCAAGGATGTTGATTTGCCTCGGCTTTATCGCCAGTTGCAGGCCACTGCTCGGGAAGTCCTAGGCAGCGATGGTGGGGAGATCGAAATTTTGGATCAATCCAGTCCGACCCTAGAGGAAGTTCTGCATAGGGTCCATTTTGTGATTCAGGAAGGGATCGCCACCGGGCGATTTACCGTGATGAACGATTCCGTTGCACAGGTGATGGTTAATGAAGGGATCTCCAACTATAAGCTAGCCGTAGATAGTGACAATGTCTATCTCCAGATAGGTCAGGGAGAAAATTACCTCTACTCCGTTTTTCCTAGGGCATAGTCAAGCACCTAACAACACGGGACGTAGCAAGATATGGGGAGGGATTGGTAGTTTATGAGGAGTCCATTCAAAGAAGTACTGATCGGAACAGCCCTAGGGTTAATGGTAACTTTGGCTATTGCCGGCGTTGACATCACGCCCTTAGTAGTCCTGAGCGGGATTGCCGTCGCCTTTAAGCTCATGGCCGACGGAAGGCTGGGGCAAAATCAGTTGGAGACGGTGAGCAAGGTGGCTAAGAATTCTCCGCCAACTACCTTCGCCGATATCGGTGGCCAAGAGGTAGCCAAGCGGGAGTTGATGGAAGCCTTGGAGTTTGTTACCGATGCCGCCAAGTGTCGCGCCCTGGGGATTCGTCCCATCAAAGGGATACTGTTGACCGGACCGCCGGGTACAGGAAAGACCCTATTAGCTAAGGCCGCGGCTAACTACACCAATTCTACATTTATCGCCGCCAGTGGTTCGAATTTCGTTGAGATGTATGCCGGTGTGGGGGCATCCAGGGTGCGCCAGCTCTTTCAAAGGGCCAAGGAACAAGCCAAAAAGCAGGGCCTGGCCAGCGCGATTATCTTTATTGATGAAATCGAAGTGTTAGGTGGTAAGCGGGGAAGTAACTCCAGCCATCTAGAATACGATCAGACTCTAAATCAACTGTTGGTCTGCATGGATGGGATCAATTCCGAGGATGAAGTTAGGATCTTAGTCATCGCTGCCACTAACCGGGCGGATCTGATGGATGACGCTTTGCTGCGACCCGGTCGATTTGATCGCATTGTCAAAGTTGACCTTCCCGACAAGGCGGCGAGAAAACACATTCTCCAAATTCACGCCCGGGGTAAACCCTTAAGTCCCGAGGTTTCATTGGATGACATCGCCGCTGAGACCTTTGGCTTTTCGGGAGCTCACCTAGAGAGTTTGCTCAACGAAGCAGCGATTGGAGCAATGAGAAGGAATATGGAGGTCATCACCGCCGAGCACATTAAAGACGCCATCGAGAAGGTGATGCTCGGTGAGAAGCTGCCCCGTCGTCCACGCCCTAGTGAACTGAAGAGAATAGCTCATCACGAGATTGGTCACGCTTTGATTAGCGAGTTGCTGCAGCCAGGCTCGGTCTCCTCGGTGACGATTACATCCCGGGGTTCTGCTCTCGGTTATATGCGGCAAAATCCCCAGGATGACCGGTATTTGTACACGGAAGGGGAGTTAGAGAACCAAATCGCTATCGCTTTGGCGGGTGCTGCCGCTGAGGAACTGTTTTTTGGCAGCAAGAGTACCGGCTCCGTAGGCGATTTTGAGCAAGCAACGCAAATCGCAAAGCGGATGGTACTTTCTGGGATGTCCCCCTTGGGAATTGTCAGCCCCCGGGACCTTTCGGGCCAGGAGCTGCAAAACAATATCGGTAAGATTGTGACTCAGCAATACCAGCGGGTAGTCGACCTCTTGCGGGAGAACGAAGCCGTAGCCCAGCGGCTGGCAGCTCAGTTGCAGGCACAGGAACGGTTGGATGGCTCGGAAATTGCCGAGGCCCTTGCCGGCAAGGCCGCCTAGCCCGCAAAGAGTGACTCCCAGAGAAAGCTGGTTTCACCATTAGGTCCTGGCTAGTAGCTTCGCCGAGAGGCCATACGTCCTGTATAGATCGCACACTGGCCCATTGCCCAGTAGAGGCAATCGTCACAGGAAGCCTCGGTATCATCTTGTTCGGTATTTAACCAGGAATATCCGTAGCCTTGAGCTTCGGCGACAGACTCATACTCGCTGCAGTGACTGGCAATCAGCTTCAAATCCGTCTGATAGTCGTAGTTGGTCCCATCATGCACAACCAGGTGCTCCTTTCTTGGCTGCTATCTGCCCTTAGTATGACCAAGTACAGCAAAAACTCACCATCGGATTTCTCTGCCGGTGGTGAGTTTTGCGATCCCCTTGCAGTGACAGCCATGAAGCAGCACCAGTTATTAGGATTTTCTACTTTTTCCGTTGCTTCCCGTAAGTGCAGTTGCTGGTTCATTGTTGTAGCTGAACTGAATTCTGCGATTGGCGCGGTAACATAGAACTCCCCGGTTGTGATATCCGCCGAAATGGTCGCAACTTAGACAGCGACTGGGGCCAATTTTCCACCGGCGTTCCGGACACCTCACCTGTATGCCTCCAATCTCAGAATCTGTATATTGTTCCAGTTTATTAAAATCATTATACCACCGGGCTGAGGTCGGTCAATGCCTATATAAGAGGGTTTACAAACAATTTACCTAAGTGGATAATTACCCAAGAAGATAATTATGCCAGGCAAGGCCCAGCTCAGGAAACGAGGGTGCAGCCCCTTGCCGGCTTGAAATTTCATCCAGGTGGTGGCGGGAAATAGTAAGGGAAGCCACGAATCAATGGAATATAGTTTCTTTTTGAGGGGGGAAGGTGGCTCCTCAGAATCTTGGGGGGCGACTACGCATATTGAAGGCAGAAATCTTGACCATTGGAACAGAGTTACTTCTGGGGGAGATCGTTGATACAAATGCGGCCTTTTTGTCTCGGGTGTTGGCCGCGTGTGGCATTGGTGTCTACTATAAATCCACCGTTGGGGACAATCTCCAGCGAATGGTAGCGGCCATCAAGCAAGCCATCGGTCGGACAGACTTGGTGATCACCAGCGGCGGGTTGGGGCCCACCAGCGATGACTTGACCAAGGAGGCAGTGGCTTTGGCCTTGGGGCGCAAGCTAGTCTTCAGTTCAGAGGCGGCGGCGATGGTATCAGAGAAGTTCGCCCATCGCCACAGTCGAATGTCTTCCAACAATCAAAGGCAAGCCAAAATCCCCGAAGGCGCCAAATTGATTCCCAACGAATGGGGTACCGCGCCGGGAATCATCTGTGAGTTCCAGGGCTGCACAGTGATTTGCCTGCCGGGAGTGCCGGTGGAATTGGAGGGGATGACCACAAAGACCGTGGTGCCCTATCTCCAAAGTCGGCTTTCCGGTAAGGGTGGAGTGATTCACTCCCGAACGATTCGCTTTTTTGGTATCGGCGAATCCAGTCTAGAAGAGGAGCTTGCCGATATTCTTCAGGCTCAGACCAATCCCACCATCGCTCTCTATGCCGGTTCCGGCGAGGTGCGGATTCGGGTGACCGCCTTTGCGGCCACCACCGAGGAGGCTGAGGCGTTAATCGATCCCGTTGAAGCAGCGATTAAAGATCGGGTTGGTGAATATGCCTATGGTTACGGAGATGATAATCTGGAAGGGGCTACCGCGCGGCTGTTGACCGAGGGAGGATATACCTTGGCGGTGGCCGAGTCCTGTACCGGGGGTCTGGTTTCCCATCGTCTCACTAATATCCCCGGCAGCTCTGCTTTCTATATGCGAGGGGCAATCACTTACAGCAATGAGGCGAAGGAAGAGGTTCTAGGGGTGCCCAGGGATGTCTTGAACCAGCATGGGGCCGTTAGTTGGCAGACTGCTGTTGCGATGGCTGAAGGGGTGAAAAGATGGGCCCAGACGGATTTTGGGGTGGGTGTCACCGGGATTGCTGGACCAGGCGGGGGAACCCCTGAAAAGCCCGTTGGTTTGGTATACGCTGCTGTAGCTGGCCCTGGCCAGACCCAGTGGAGGGAGTTTCGCTTCTATGGCGATCGGGAAATGATCAAGCACAGAACCGCCTCCAATGTGATTAACATGCTGCGGCTGTACATCCTCTCTTTGCAGTAGATGGCTGGCAGTCCGGGCTTGCCAAGGATTTACCTGACCGGTGCCGAAGGACTTCCTATCACCGGCTGTTGCCCTCGGGGGTTGTAGCTAGTCAGGATATGGCTGATATGATATAATGAAGGGGAAGAACAGGTGTTTGCCAAGAGTGTGGATTCTTGGTCGAAAAGGGAGGAAAATAGATCTTGTCCGAGCGTCAGAAAGCACTGGAAGTGGCTTTGAGTCAGATAGAGCGCCAATTTGGAAAAGGTTCGATTATGAGACTGGGAGAGGCTACCCCTGTAGATGTGTCGGTAATTTCTACCGGGTCTTTGGCTCTAGACATAGCTTTAGGAGTCGGGGGGATTCCTAGGGGAAGGATTGCGGAAATTTATGGGCCAGAGTCATCGGGTAAGACCACGTTGGCTCTGCATCTAATTGCCGAGGCGCAGAAAGCCGGAGGAATTGCCGCTTTCATTGACGTTGAACACGCGCAGGATCCCGCCTATGCCAAGAGTTTGGGGGTTGACATCGACAATTTGCTCATTTCGCAACCGGATATGGCCGAACAGGCCCTGGAAATTGCCGAAGCCTTGGTGCGAAGTGGCGCGGTGGATGTCATTATTGTGGACTCCGTAGCGGCCTTAGTTCCTCGGGCAGAGATCGAAGGGGAGATGGGCGATGCCCATGTCGGACTGCAGGCCCGGTTGATGAGTCAGGCGCTGAGGAAATTGACCGGTGCCATTAGCAAATCTCGAACTACGGTCCTGTTTACCAACCAGATTCGAGAAAAGGTGGGGGTAATGTTTGGGTCTCCGGAAACCACTCCCGGTGGACGAGCCCTGAAATTCTACTCCTCTATTCGCATGGATATTCGTCGAATCGATTCTATCAAGCAGGGGACCGAGGTTGTGGGCAACCGCACCCGGGTTCGAGTGGTGAAGAACAAAGTTGCGCCCCCCTTCAAGGAAGCTCAATTTGATATCATGTACGGAGAGGGTATCTCTCGGGAGGGCGACATTCTAGACGTTGGTGCAGATATGGACATCGTCTCCAAGAGTGGAGCTTGGTACTCCTATGGGGATATCAGGTTAGGTCAAGGCCGGGAAAACTCAAAGCAGTTCTTGAAGGAAAATCCTGACTTGGCCCGTGAAATTGAAAACAAGATCCGTGAGAAGGCCGGGTTGCCTCTTTTGATTCTGCCTGAAGAGCAAGAAGCTCAGGAGAGACAGGCTCAATGAGTCGAGGCAGCAAAGGACCATCCCTGCCCCAGGTTCCCAAGGAGGGTGGTCCCTGGCAGCTAACGGCATATCGGTTTCTCGGTCAAGATATCGAGATGGAGTTGGATGGCAAGTACGTAATCAACCTCGATGCTGAGATTTTCTACCAACAAAGTTGGACAGAGGGGACTCAGATCACCGATGTCCAATTACAGCAAACGATCAATGCCCATGTAGTGAAGTGGTGTAAGCAGCGGGTGATCAACTTCCTATCCTATCGGCAGCGGACGGAAGAGGAGATTCGCCGCTATTTACAGGGATTACCAATAGACGCCGATTGCATTGATGAGGTGATCGGCTGGCTGAAACAGCAGGGACTAGTTGATGATCGCGAGTTTGTAGTTCGTTGGGTTCAGCATCGCCTAGCCACTAACCCCATGGGTCGACGACGATTGTTCTTAGAGCTCAGGCAAAAGGGAGTAGACAAGAATTTAATCGAAGAGACCCTTGATGAAGTTAGCCATCTTCTGGATGAGTCTGCTATGGCCCTGCAACTGGCCAATAAGCAGCTTCGCAAGTACAAAGACGCTGATTCACTGACTGTCAGGCGTAAGCTAACCGCCTTTTTGCAGCGGCGTGGTTTTGAGTACAGCGCCATCAAGCACGCGGTGGCAGAGGTACTACAGGAATCAAACTGTGACTGAGAGTCATAGCTTGACAGTGTATTCCCCAAAGGGATAAAATTAGACGAGCGGGCTTTGTGTTAGACGAATTTGCTATAGATTGCAGGACGAAGATGGCTGGCAGCAACTTAGAGTGGTATCTGTTGGGAGCCGAGTGTGATACTCGGCTTTCCTTCATCTAAGCTGTCTGACATGTTGTACAAGAATGTGCTCTTGCTAGCCTGACCTAGGAAATGAAAATAGATCGGGATTTGGAGGTGAATCGCATTACCGCTTTATATTATGTACTTGTAGCAGCTGTATCCCTTGGCATTGGCTACCTAGTGAGGAAGTTCATTGCCGAGGCTAAGATAACCTCAGCTGAGGAGGCCGCGAAGAGGATTCTCCTGGAAGCCGAGAAGGAAGGCGAAGCTAAGAAACGGGAAGCTTTGCTAGAGGCCAAGGAAGAGATCCACCGCCTTCGGGCTGAACAGGATAGAGAAAATCGAGAACGGCGTAACGAGCTGTCGCAGCAAGAGCGGCGACTGGTGCAGAAGGAAGAGGTTCTCGATCGGAAACTTGAAGGTGTAGAGCGGAGAGAGGAGCAGATCGCTCGACAAAGGACCCAACTGGAATCGATGCAGCAGGAGTTAGAGGAAACCCTCAATAAGCAGCGCGCCGAGTTGGAGCGTATCTCCGGTCTAACCACAGAAGATGCGAAGGACCTGATTCTGACTCAAGTCAGAGAAGAGGTCAAACACGAAACAGCAAAAATGATCAAGGAAATCGAAACCCAGGCTAAGGAGGAGGCGGAAAAAAGAGCTCGCAATGTCATCGCCCAAGCGATTCAACGCTGTGCTGCAGACCATGCCGCGGAGACAACGGTGTCTGTAGTCAATTTGCCCAATGATGAGATGAAGGGCAGAATCATCGGTCGTGAGGGACGAAATATTAGAGCTCTGGAAACCCTTACCGGAATCGATTTGATTATCGATGACACGCCGGAAGCAGTGATTCTGTCTGGCTTTGATCCGGTACGGCGGGAAATCGCTCGCATCGCCTTAGAGCGGTTGATTGCCGATGGTCGAATTCATCCGGCTCGGATCGAGGAAATGGTTGAGAAGGCCAAGAAGGAAGTTGACTCGGTTATCCGGGAAGAGGGCGAGCAGGCTACCTTTGCCACCAAGGTACATGGGTTGCATCCTGAACTGGTGAAACTGCTGGGTCGTTTGCGCTTTAGAACCAGCTATGGACAAAATGTGCTCAATCACTCGATAGAAGTTGCTCACTTGGCCGGGATTATGGCAGCAGAATTGCATGCCGATGAAAAGGTCGCCAAGCGGGCGGGATTGCTGCACGATATTGGTAAAGCCATCGATCACGAGGTGGAAGGTACCCACGTACAGATCGGGGTAGACCTGTTGCGCAAATACGGAGAATCCGAGGCTGTCATCCACGCCGTAGCTTGTCACCATGGCGACACTGAAGTGGAATCCGTAGAAGCTGTCTTAGTGGCGGCGGCTGATTCCATTTCGGCAGCCCGTCCTGGAGCTCGCCGGGAGACGCTAGAAGCCTATATCAAGCGACTGGAGAGCCTAGAGGCCATTGCCGATTCCTTTGAAGGTGTGGAAAAGGCCTTTGCCATCCAGGCCGGTCGTGAGATTCGGATTATGGTGAAACCCGATCGGGTAGGCGATCAGATGTCTGCCCAGATTGCCCGAGATATTGTAAAGAGAATCGAATCGGAATTAGAGTATCCAGGTCAGATCAAAGTTACGGTGATTCGGGAAACCCGAGCCGTAGAGTATGCCCGCTAGGAATTTGTGGCCTGGCTATTGCCTACGAGACACCCTGACGGGTGTCTCGTTGTATACCCCCGCGATGAATTCGAGAAAAATTGTGAAAATTATCCATTAAAAAAAGGAATCCTCTCTCCTTGCATCAATATATTGGTATAGTAGTATCAGGGATTGCACACGAACATGTCCAAACACATCGAGGGAGGTTGACAAGACATGGAAGTACTAAAGGTTTCCTCCAAGTCAAATCCAAATTCTGTTGCTGGAGCGCTAGCAGGGGTACTACGGGAGAAGGGCACCGCCGAAATGCAAGCCATAGGTGCCGGAGCACTTAACCAGGCAGTGAAGGCGGTAGCCATAGCCCGAGGATTCGTCGCTCCCAGCGGAGTAGATTTGATCTGCATTCCAGCTTTTACCGACATTTTGATCGATGGAGAAGAGCGAACAGCGATCAAACTCATTGTGCAACCGCGCTAAGCACGTTGTACCTAGTTGTAACTTAAGTTGGAGTTCCTGTCTATTCCCCGTGAGTAGACAGGTTTTTTTCATGTAGGCTCACATAAAGGGGAGGAGTTACAGTGATAGCTGATGCCCACATAGATACAATGTCTTTCTTGCTACATAATCACTTAGAATTTGGTGTGCGGAATTCTCAAAGCCACGTAGATTTGCCTCGGCTGTTAGAGGCTGGGGTGAGGCTGCAAATCTGTGCCCTCTTTACGCGACCGGTGGCAAATCGGTCGGTACAACTGCAGGAAATTCTTCGGCAGATCGCCTATGCCCGGCAGCAATTTGCCCTCAATGAAGACCGGGTGGTTCACGCTGAAACCGCAGACCAGGTAAGGAACTTGGCTGCCGACAAACTGACGGCGGTTTTGTCAGTGGAAGGTGGCGGAGCTCTGGCAGGGGATCTGGCAATGCTGGACATCCTCTTTGCCCTTGGTGTGCGGGGGCTGACCCTTACCTGGAGCCACCGCAATGAGCTCGGTGATGGGGTGGGTGATCCCCAGGCTGCAGGCGGGCTCACCGGTTTTGGTCGCCAGGTTGTTGCCCGCATGGAAGAGCTGGGCATGATCGTCGATGTTAGCCATTTGTCTGAGGCGGGCTTCTGGGATGTGATGGATACGGCCCAAGGCCCAGTGGTTGCCAGTCATTCCAATGCCAAGGCATTGTGTAACCACCCCCGTAATCTCACCGATGCCCAGCTTCAGGCCATCGGTGAGCGAAATGGGTTTATCGGGATTAATTTCCTGCCGGCCTTTCTCGATGACGCCGGTATAGCCTCTGTCGATAGCATTCGCCGCCATGCGGTACACATTGCTGAAAATGCCGGAGTTCATTGCCTGGGATTTGGATCTGATTTTGATGGAATCAGTCAGCTTCCCGAGGGAATTCAGGATGTTCTTGGTTTTCCTCAGATCCTAGAGGTCCTCAGCAAGGAGTTTAGCTCGGCGGAGATGGAGTTGATCACGCATCGGAACCTGCAGCGAGTGTTGACGGAAATTCTTCCGGATTAGACAGATTTAATCAACAAGACCCAGCCAAAGGTTGGCTGGGTCTTTCTGTTTTAGGAACAGTACCGAAGGGACACAATAGACGTAGTTTGAGTCAAGTGAGGGGGGATGACTTTTGGCAGTCACCAAGATAGTGGAGCTGGTTGGTGAATCGAAGGTGGGTTGGGAAGACGCAGTCAGATGTGCCGTCAAGACTGCTTCACGAACGATTCGCAACATTACCGGTGTCCACGTACTCAATATGACGGGAAATGTCAATGATGCCGGCGAGATCGTGGAATACAAAGCGGACATCGAAATCGCCTTTCTTGTCGATGGTACCGATGATTAAAAGGATGAGCTTGAGGTTACCGGTGCCGGAGGCCCGGCACCGGATGGTCACGGTGCACCAGTAAATTCAGTGAACTGGAGGAAAAAGCCGATGTCTCGTCTAGCCCAGAGTGTTTCTTCCGATCCCGTCAGGGTCCAGAATCAAATGGACTTTGATTATGTCGTCACGGAAATGCGGCCAAAGCCCAACTTGCTGCAGAACCTACTGCGAGCCTATCTCGTCGGTGGTGCCATTTGTATGGGCGCTCAGGCAATCATGAACTTCATGTTGTCTCTCGGGCTCAATCAGACCCAGGCGGGAGGACGCACTGCCGTAATTCTAATTTTCATCGGTGCACTCCTGACGGGGCTTGGGGTGTACGATCAGTTGGCTAGATTTGGGGGAGCTGGTTCTGCAGTTCCCATCACGGGATTTGCCAACACGGTGGTAGCTCCAGCAATGGAGTTTTCCCGGGAAGGGTACGTGTTGGGCATGTCCGCCCAGCTCTTTACTATTTCTGGGCCGGTGTTGGTCTATGGAGTGCTCTCTGCAGTTATCTCCGCCGGAATCAAACACATGTTCGGTTTCTAGATCAGGTAAGCGGTAGGTGATAAAGTGCAACAGGGGAAAGTGGGCAAGCAGAGCATTAGTTTCGGTGAGGGAGTGGGAATCAAAGCTACAGTCACCGTGGTTGGTCCGATGGAAGCGGCCGGTCCATTGGGACAGTACTTTGATCACGTCTTGCCCGACACCAGATACGGCGAGAACTGTTGGGAAGGCACAGAGAGCAAGATGCTCAAAGAGGCTTTTCAGACGGTGATAAATAATGCTCTAGTCCCACTGGAGGATGTTGACCTGCTGGTGACCTCGGACCTGCTTGACCAGCTAACGGCATCGAACTATGCGGTACGGGAAATCCCAATTAATCACCTAGGCGTCTACTCGGCTTGCGCTGGATTTGTCGAAGGGGTAATAGTGGCTGGTATGGCACTGACGGGCGGTTTTGCCAAGAACGCCGTTGTTGCCGTTTCCAGTCACCACGACGCAGCTGAGCGGCAGTATCGGTTTCCCACCGAGTTAGGTGTTCAGCGCCCGCTTTGGGCCCAGTGGACCGTTACCGGGGCTGGGGCTGCCTTTCTGGAATTTCCTGCCCGGGACTCCCTGCGGGTGGTGAGGGCTACCATCGGCCGGGTGGTGGACTATGGGGTTAGGGATGCGTACAATATGGGTTCAGCCATGGCACCGGCGGCGGCCGATACCATCCAAGCCCACCTCCGGGACTTTGACCTAACCGCAGATTACTACGACCTAATCCTAACCGGCGATTTAGGCCACGTTGGCTTGACGGTGCTTCGGGAATTGCTGACACGCCGTGGAATCTCCATCGGTAGAGGGCTCGATGATTGTGGGGTGATGATCTACGATCGGGAGCGGCAGGACGTGCATTCCGGCGGTAGTGGCTTGGGATGTGCTGCCGCGGTGTTCAATTCCTACATCGTTAAGCAGTTTCGTCAAGGCCGGTGGAAAAAAGTCCTCTTGGTGGCCACCGGTGCCCTCCACAGCCCCGTTCGAGTTAAGCAAAGTGAAAGCATTCCGGCAATTGCCCATGCCATTGGGGTCGAGGTTATAGGAGGTTGAAGGAAGTGGACTATCTGATGGCTTTTCTCGTCGGCGGAGCAATCTGTGCCTTGGGCCAGGTACTCTTTGACACTACGAAGTTAACAATGGCCCATATCATGGTGTTATTCGTGGTGGCGGGTTCGGTGCTGACCGGCTTAGGCATCTATGACAATTTGGTTCGCATCGCCGGGGCTGGAGCTACTACCCCGGTATCTAACTTTGGCTTTGTGTTGACTAAGGGAATACTGACCCACCTAGAACGAGATGGATGGTATGGACTGCTTTCCGGTGTCTTCGAGTTTGCCGGGGCGGCCATTGCGGCCACGATGCTTTTTGGATTCGCCGCGGCGGTGATTTTCAAACCTAAGGGATAGTATAGAAAAGGGAACATGGTCGATACTAAAAGCGCTTGCAAAATTTGTGGTTAGTGTCATTAGGGAGGTCATCGAGAGATGGAATGGGTTGGAGCGCTAGTCAGACTCGTTGTGTCTGCACTTGTATTAATGTTCGTAGGAGCCATCTTGCCGGGCTTTGAGCCCTTGGGATTCTGGAACGCCCTTCTGGCCGCCGCAGTTATTGCCGCGGTTGGATGGGTCGTTGAGGCGACTATGGGCAAGAATATTTCCCCGTATAGCCGGGGGATAGTTGGATTTCTGGTTTCGGCCATCATTATCTGGGCCGCCCAGTACGTCGTACCGGACATGTCGGTGAGCATTCTCGGAGCTTTGCTGGCTGCCTTTGTCATTGGAATCATCGACTTGTTTGTCCCCACCAGTATTCGCTGAGGATTCGAGTCTTCAAGAGAAGGTCTTGGTAGGAAGGGGAGGTTGTAGGCTAATGCATCGGAGCAAGGTGAGAGTGATTTTGGTAACCGATGGAGACAGAACCGCGCAGGAAGCAATGGAAGTGGCAGCACAAAACATCGGTGGCCGGTGCATCAGTGCATCGGCCATTGATAACTTCGCTCCCGATGCCAAGGAGTTGTTGGCCATGATCAAGTCCGCGGCTGGGGATCCCGTAGTAGTTATGTTCGATGATCAAGGTGAGGAAGGTCTTGGAAAGGGAGAGCAACTCTTGGCCCGAGTTGTATCTGATCCTGATATTGAGGTACTGGGAGCCATCGCGGTGGCTTCGAATACAGAGGGGGTCCGGGGTGTAGAGCCGGATTTTTCTGTCACCAAGGATGGAGACATCGTCGCTGGTGGTGTTAACAAGGAGGGACATCCCGTTGAGAGCCCACTGATCAAGGGAGATACCGTCGATGTCTTGCGAAAACTGGATATTCCTATCATTGTGGGTTTGGGTGACCCTGGGAAAATGCAATTTGCCGATGCTGCCGCCACCGGAGCCCCGGCAACTACCGTTGCCCTACAGGAAATTCTGCGCCGTAATGGGGAATGACGATGGAAATTCAACGGACACTCAAGGAAAATCTGGAGCTCCTCAGACCAAAGCTGGGAATTGACAGCAGCTTTGATGTGATGCTGAGAGAGTTTCTTATCGGTCAAACTCCCGCGGCTATGCTGTACTTGGATGGTTTTATCCAAAGCCAGGTCACCTCAAGGGTGTTGGAGCACCTGATGAAGCTGACCCGCGAGGATATCCTCCCCAACCCTATCGAAAAGCTCATCCAATCCCATATTCCCTATTTTGAAGTAGCCACCATAGACAATCTGGAAAGCTGCGTCGATGAGGTGTTGGCAGGACAAGCTGTCTTGTTGCTCGATGGCTGCACCCGCGCCATCGCCATAGATCTTCGCCAGTATCCAAATCGAAGTATCGACGAGCCGGACTTAGAGCGGGTCACCCGGGGCTCCCATGATGGATTTGTGGAGACCGCCCTATTCAATGTCAACATGATTCGCCGGAGACTGCGGGATCCAGGGTTGCGTTTTGAAGCCGTTAGGGTTGGGCGGCGCTCCAAGACCGATGTGTTTATTGGTTATGTTAATGACATTGCCAACCTAGAATGGGTCAACCACACCCGAGAGCTTTTGCAAAGCATCGATACTGTCTCCCTGACCATGGGGGCCAAGACCTTAGAAGGATACTTGGTCAGAAGCAAACTGAATCCCTTTCCCACGGTACGTTATACCGAACGGCCTGACGTGGTGGTGGCCCATCTTCTCGAGGGGCACATTGTCCTGTTGACCGATACCACGCCTACGGCGATGCTCTTCCCCGCCAGTGCCTGGCACTTTACTCAACACGCGGAGGAGTATTTCCAGAATCCCACGGTGGGAACCTATCTCAAGTGGGTCCGTTTTCTTGCTATTTTGGTGGCCTTTCTAATGACTCCGCTCTGGTTCTTGCTGGCCGCTAACCCCCAACTGCGTCCAGAGTGGTTGCAGTGGCTGGGCCCTCGGACAGGAAGTGAAATCCCGCTGTTCCTACAGCTGGTGATTCTCGAGCTTGCCATCGATCTAACCCGCATGGCCTTTATCCATACGCCTTCGGCTCTGGCCAGTTCCCTAGGGTTGGTGGCGGCCATTTTGTTGGGGGATTTCGCCGTACAGGTGGGGTTGTTTGTTCCTGAGGCCATATTGTATCAAGCCACCAGTGCAATCGGCTTTTTTGCCCTGCCAAACTATGAGTTCTCCTTGGCCCTTCGGATCTTCAAAATCCTGACGCTAATTCTCACCGGGTTTTTCGGCTTATATGGCTTTCTAGGAGGAATTGGGTTCACCTTGGCGGTGATGGGGGCAACCCGATCCTTGGACCTGCCCTATTTGTGGCCCTTAATTCCCTTTGATTGGGTTGCACTGAAGCGTCTCATTCTTCGATATCCCATTCCTGAGGTGACCAGACGTCCTAAGCGGCTCAAGACCCAGGATGAGGACCTAGCCTGAGAAAGGTGGCGATGAGATCAGTGGTTCGAGTCGGTATTCCCCGGGCCCTTGCCTTCTATGATTATGGCTCATTGTGGATGCAGTTCTTTGCAGAGCTAAATATCCAGGCGGTGATTTCACCGCCGACCAATCGGAGCATCGTCGATATCGGGGTGAGGTTGGCCACCGACGGTACCTGTCTGCCGGTCAAGACCTTCTACGGTCATACAGCTTATCTGGCCAGCAGGTCCGACTTGGATTGGATTTTCGTTCCCCGCATCATTGGAGTGAGAAGGCGGGAATTTATCTGTCCGAAATTCATGGGGTTGCCGGATTTGGCTCGACACGGAGTCACAGGCAAGGGTAAAGGACCAAGAATATTGGCCCCGAAAATCGATTTGCGCACCGGCAGTTGGGGCACCCTTCTGGAGATAGCCAGGATGGCTCGCAGCCTAGGAGTAAACCCGATGCAGGCCATCGCCGGATATCAAAGGGCTTTAGCTGCCTACCTTGAGGGACGGGATAGGTTAGAGCCCAGGGATCAGGAGGCCAATAGTCTCGCGAAAGGGTCTTTATCCATTGGAATCATCGGGCACCGTTATCTCATTGAGGACGGGTATCTCAGCATGGATCTAGTGACTAAGCTGAGGGCCATGGGCGTCAATCCTATCATTGGTGATCGGTTGCCCCAAGATCTGATTGATGTCAAGGCCAAAAGCTGGCCGAAGGAAATGTATTGGCGTGCCGGACGAATTGCCTTTGGCAGTGCTAGAGCTTTCTTAGATGCCAAGCCCGTCCCCGTGAACGGGGTGATCTACATAGCAGCCTTTAGTTGTGGTACGGACTCGATTATCGGGGAACTAGTAGAACGGGAAATGCGGCGCAGGGAAATGCCCTTTCTAGCGGTTAACCTCGATGAACATACCGGGGAAGCGGGAATGATCACCCGGTTGGAGGCCTTTGTGGACTTAATTCGATGGAGGAAGGATACCGGTGAAATGCACTTTTCCGCACATGGGTAATATCTACATTCCCATCAAGGCTTTGTTGCAGGAGTTGGGATATGAGGTGATAGTTCCTCCCCCTTGCACAGAGGAAACTCTGAACATCGGGGTAGCCTTGGCTCCGGAGACCGCTTGTCTGCCCCTCAAGGTGCCCGTCGGCAATTTCATCGAAGCACAGCGACTGGGGGCTGAAGTCGCCATCATGGCCGGAGGTGTTGGTCCCTGTCGCTTCGGTTTTTATGGCCAAGTGCAAAGGGAAATCCTGCGGGATCTGAATATTGACCTCGACGTGATTATCCTGGAACCACCACAGGGGGACTGGAACAGGTTTTGGCGCCAGGTGCAGCTTGTGCGTCGAGACCAACCCTGGTCGGCGGTGGCTCGGGCGCTGCGAATTAGCTGGCACAAGTTTCAGGCCCTTGATGTACTAGAGACTGCGGCCCGACAGGCCCGTCCAGTGGCTGCGAATCCTCGGCAAGTGGACGCAGCCCTCTCCCGGGCTCTGCAGCGCCTCGATCAAGCCCAAACAGTGGCCAAGGTAAAGGAGGCAGTGGCCCTAGGGGTAGACAGGATAACTGGCCTAAAGGTGCCAGGACGAAAACCTCGACTGAGGATTGCCTTGGTGGGGGAAATTTACACCCTGCTGGAGCCCTTTGTCAATTTGGATGTGGAAAAGCTGCTGGGGCGTCATCGGGTATTGGTTGAAAAAAAGGTGCAGATCGGAGATTGGGTCAAACACCACTTACTACTAGCCCCCCTGCAGCCAAGGCAGCAGAACCAGATGGCTCGGATCGCCAAGGGTTACTTGTCCGGTCCCGTTGGGGGCCATGGCTTGGAGTCTGTAGCCCATGCCCTGGAGTTTGCCCGCCAAGGCGTTGATGGAATCCTGCATCTGTTACCCTTCACCTGCATGCCTGAGATTGTAGCCCAGAGTGCCTTGGCCCAGGTTAGCAAGGATCTCGGTCTTCCCATTATGACCTTGGTTTTGGACGAGCAGACGGGAGAGGCCGGTTTTCATACTCGCATCGAAGCATTTTTAGATCTGCTGTCTCGACGACAGCAAGGGGAACCGGGGGTGGCAGCGCGATGAGGTCAGAGGCGCTATATCTAGGATTGGATGTGGGTTCGGTAAGTACCAATGTGGTTGTGATAAACGAAGCAGGCAAGTTGCTGGCGAAAAAATACCTCCGCACCCAAGGTCAGCCCATTAAGGCTATCCGAGAGGGACTGAGTGCCATTGGGAGCAGCTTTGACAATGCTCAAATCAAGGGTGTGGGGACAACGGGTAGTGGGCGCCGCCTGGCGGGGATTATTGTGGGGGCCGATGTCGTCAAGAACGAAATTACTGCCCACGCGGTGGCCACATCGATGAGTGTTCCCGGAGTGAAGACAGTGCTTGAAATCGGGGGACAGGACTCGAAGATTATCCTCTTGGAAAATGGAGTGATTCGGGACTTTGCGATGAATACCGTATGTGCCGCGGGAACAGGTTCCTTTCTCGACCAACAGGCTGCCAGGCTGGGAATTCCCATTTCTGAGTTTGGTGCCCTGGCGCTCAAGGCAAAGGCTCCTGTCCGCATTGCCGGCCGGTGCACGGTATTTGCGGAATCAGACATGATTCATAAGCAGCAGACAGGACACAGTATTGAAGATATCATCGCCGGGCTGTGCGATGCCATGGTGCGCAATTACCTCAATAGTGTTGGTAAGGGCAAAGACCTGCGTCCAGTAATCGCCTTTCAAGGTGGGGTTGCGGCCAACATTGGGATGCGGTATGCCTTTGAGCGAGCCCTAGGTCAAGAAGTGGTAGTCCCCGAACACTTCGATGTGATGGGAGCTTTGGGAGCAGCCCTACTGGCTAAGGAAGAGGTGAGAAAGACTCAGACAAGGACAAGATTTCGGGTTTTTGATGCAGTGGAACACCGTTATGAATCCCGCAGCTTTGAATGTCAGGATTGCGCCAATGCCTGTGAAGTTGTGGTGGTGTTGATGGACGGTGACCCGGTAGCAACCTGGGGTTCGAAATGTGGCAAATGGGAATCAACGAAGCAGGAACTTCCCATTGCCCGCTAGGTTGCCCCTCGTTGACCGCCTCAAAGTGCCTATGATATCATAGAATACATTGAGGCTTGCTCGTGAGAGGGGAATGACCATGCAGTTGCAGGGTACGATACAGGTAGATACTAATGGTCATCTGGTGGTCGGCGGATGCGATACTGTAGAACTAGCTGCTGAGTTTGGCACTCCGTTATATGTGATTGACGAAGCCCGGTTGCGCCAGATGGCCCGGCGTTATAGAAGCAGTTTCAACAATTACTACCCTGATACCAAGGTTGCCTATGCCGGCAAGGCGATGCTGACCTTGGCGATCTGTAAAATCATTGAGTCGGAAGGACTCTATCTCGATGTGGTGTCCGGGGGAGAGTTGTATACCGCGATTAAAGCAGATTTTCCCATGGAGAAAATTCTCTTTCACGGCAACAACAAGTCCACCGATGAGCTTGCCTTGGCTCTAGATCATCGTGTGGGCCGCATCGTTGTTGATAACTTCTATGAACTACAGTTGTTAGCCCAGTTGGCCGCGGACCGAGATCAAGTTGTCGATGTGTTGCTTCGGATTAGTCCAGGGGTGGAAGCCCATACTCACTCCTATATTCAAACGGGACAGCTGGACTCAAAGTTCGGTTTTGCCATTGCCCACGATGTGGCCCTCAAGGCCGTTGAGCTGGCCCTAAAGTCTTCACACCTCAACCTCAAAGGGATTCATTGTCACATTGGCTCCCAGATCTTTGATATCAGCTCCTTTGTTCCCACGGTGGAGCGGATGCTGGGCCTAGTGAAGGACATCGCGCAGACATTTAACTATCCAGTTTCCGAGGTGGACCTGGGGGGAGGTTTGGGAATTCGGTATCAGCAAGGTGACACTCCCGTAGGTCCTGAGGCTTTGGCTCAACTGATTGCAACGGAAGTAGATCGAGTTAGTAGTGACTTGGGTATCCCCAGGCCCACATTGATTGTGGAACCGGGGCGTTCTATTGTAGGGGAAGCAGGACTAACCCTATATACAGTGGGCTCCATTAAGGACATTCCCGGAATCCGACGCTATGTGGCCGTCGATGGGGGAATGAACGACAACCCCCGGGTGGCTCTCTACCAGGCCAGATATGAAGCCGTTGTGGCCAATCGGATGCATGCAGCCAAGGAGGCGACGGTGTCCATTGCCGGCAAGTGCTGTGAGTCCGGGGACATGTTGATCCACGACATCGAACTTCCCCACCTACACCCCGGCGATATCTTGGCGGTTTTTTCCACCGGAGCTTACAATTATTCCATGGCCTCAAACTACAACCGTCTCCCGCGCCCGGCGGTGGTCTTGGTCAGTAACGGGCAAGCCGACCTGATCGTCAAACGAGAGACCTATGAGGATTTGATCCGGTTGGATCTGATTCCTCAGCGGCTCCAGAAGGACTCGGCTGTCACTACCGGAAGGGAGTAGAGGTTGATGTTCTCCGCGGATTTTAGGACCCTGATTCTAGCTGTTCCTGCTGTCCTATTTGCGATTTCCATCCATGAGTTTGGACATGGCTTGGCTGCCACCTGGTTAGGAGATCCTACCCCACGGGTACAGGGGCGGTTGACTCTCAATCCCTTGGCCCATCTGGATATTATGGGTGCACTGATGTTTATTTTGTTTCGCTTTGGATGGGCTAAGCCCGTAATGGTCAATCCCTACAACTTAAGACCGGGACCAAAGAAGGGGATGCTGTTGGTGGGGATTGCGGGACCGGCGGCTAATTTTATCACCGCCTGGGTTTGTACCCTACTGTGGCGCCATTGGCCCACAATGTTGTTCCCCTTTAACGTGTCGATGGTTGCCGTCACGTTTCTGCAGATCAACGTCATCTACAATCTGAGCTTAGCGGCCTTCAACTTGATTCCAATCCCTCCTTTAGATGGCTCTAAAATCCTCTTTGGATTTCTCCCCCGTAGGTTCTATCCCGTTGCTGTTTGGCTTGAGCAATACGGGTTTTTCGTCTTGCTCTTGCTGTTGGTGACGGGCATGGTGGGACGGCTATTTCTCCCGATTGTCAGCCTTCTCCAACGCCTCTTGTTTTATCTGACTTAGGTGGATCGGTGGGAGATGTGCCTGTGCGCATTTTTTATCGGGTAAGACAATTTTTCCGCAGCTGGCGGGTTCGATTGGTGCCGGAGGATTACGGGCTTTTAGTGGAGTATCTCAACGAAGGGGAGCAGGCCCTGTTTTTTCGCATGGCCCCAGCGGATCAACGCCATTGTCTGGACACCGCTAAATCCGCGCTGGGCCAGGAGGCTGCAAAGTCCTTGGATTCAGAGGAGTTTCGGCTCCTTCTTCGCAGCTGTCTGCTGCACGATGTTGGCAAGGCTGCCGGTGACTTAGGGGTATGGTCTCGATCGATTATTACGATGTTATTGGCTTGCTCCGAGGGTTTGGTTCGGCGATTGGCAGCCTATGGAGCCAATCAACAGGCAGGCTCCTTTCTATGGGCTTGTTACGTGCATTTCCAGCACCCGGCAAGGGGAGCCCGCTGGCTGGCTGATGTGGGCGCGGAAAGGGAGTTGCTGGAGCTGGTTCTGTATCATCACGAGGATTGTTACCCTGGTAACAATCCTCTCCTGTTGGACATTCTGCGGCGGTGTGATGAAATGAACTGAGAGGTAACGTCGGGAGGAATGGAAAATGTCCTACGAGGTGCGACTCCCGGTTTTTGAAGGTCCTCTAGATTTGCTACTGCATCTGCTGGAGCGAGAGGAAGTTGACATTTGGGACATTCC
Source organism: Bacillota bacterium (assembly GCA_012727955.1). Taxonomy (NCBI): domain Bacteria; kingdom Bacillati; phylum Bacillota; species Bacillota bacterium. The sequence goes on along the minus strand of JAAYGB010000059.1, from coordinate 25,724 downwards.
CATAGTGCGGATCACTGAGCAATACTTAGCTTATCTTCGTACCATGCAGGAGTTAGACTTGGCAGTGGGGGGAGAGTTCTTGGTGATGGCTGCTACCCTGATGCAGCTCAAGGCCCGAACCCTCTTGCCAGGCACATCCCTGATAGATGAATATGATGACGATCTGGACCCCATTGAAGAGCTGACGATGCGGTTATTGGAGTATCGGGCCTTCAAGGAAATTGCCGGGGTGTTGGGTGAAAGGGCGCAGTACTGGAACCAGATTAGGTTTCGCCCTATTGCCCAGCAACAGCTAAAACCCAAGTACGCAAATCCCGTGGGTAACAGTACCGTAGATACTCTCTGGAAGTGTTTTCAGCAAATGGTGGCTGATCGGGCGGATTTGCTCCGAGTTCGGCAAGTGCAGCGACGGGAAATCGATCTGCAGCAGACGATGGAGAAAATCGAGGGGTGTTTGGCCCAGGGACCCAGGACCTTTAGCCAAATGCTGCCGCCGCAGCCGACTACAGCGGAGCTGGTGGTTCACTTCCTTGCAGTGTTAGAATTGATGCGGCTGGGCAGATTGGTGGCTCAACAGTACGGTAACTTTACCGACATTCACTTGCAGTTATGCCAAGTCAACTAGTCAGGGGTGGCGATTATGACATTGGAAGAAGCGAAGGCGGCTCTGGAAGCGATGCTCTTTTCTTTATCGCGACCGCTGTCAGCCCAGCAATTGGCTGAAACACTGGATATAGAAGTGGGTACCGTGGAGGGTTTGCTTGACCAGCTGGCCCAGCAGTATCGGCAGGAACACCACGGCATCCAGTTGTATACCCTGGCCGGCGGATATGTCTTAGGGACGAAGCCGGAATACAGTCGGTATGTGCGGCATCTTCACGAGCCGGTGATTCGAGGGGGATTATCCCAAGCTGCACTGGAAACCCTAGCGGTAATCGCTTACAAGCAACCCTGCACCAAGACCGACATTGAAATGATTCGGGGCGTGAATGTCGACTCGGCGGTGAATTCCCTCCTCAGTCGAGAATTGATCACCGAGGTGGGCCGCAAAGATGCTCCTGGTCGTCCGATCTTATATGGGACCACCGAGGAGTTCTTGGTGTCCTTTGGGATTAACCATCTCGATGATCTGCCACAGCTTCCCGAGAAAACCCTCCTTCAGCTAGAGGAGATTGAGGCGGCAGCCACCGGTGAGGAGTAGACAATTAATTTGAATAATGTGCCAGCAAGGGGGCATCCTGTCAAACAAAGGAGAGATGGCATATGCCATGGTTGATAGGATTAGCGGGATTAATCTTGCTGGCTTTTTTTGTGCCAATTTGGATTGGATTTCAGTACAGCAAAGACGGCAGCCAGGATGAGCTCAAGCTGATTCTGCAACTATGGCCCGCGGGCAAAGTCACCGGCAGGAACCAAGTTATTGATGGATGGCTGGGCAAACTGTCTCGCCGGCTAAGGGCTACCTTTGTCCTTCACGGTCCCGCTGAAGGATCCCAGGAAAAGGCCCCAGGGCAAACCCATCAGCCTCGGGATGCAGGATCCGGTGTAGAGGATATCATCGCCAGCTTCAACTGGGCTGTAGACCTTATGCGTCGCTTTCTCCAGGGGGAGTTGGGCCATGGAGACGGAGGCTTGCCCCCTTGGGCTGCACTGGCCACTGCCGGGCTTGGAAGGATTCGATACTGCGAGGAATTCCAGTGGAACACCAAGCTGGGAACGGGAGGAGCTGCTGGGACCGCCATAGCTGCCGGGAGCCTGTGGGGGCTAAAAGGGAGTCTAATGGCCCTGGTGGCTGGTCACGTGGAATTTAGCCATCCTCCCCAGATTCAGGTCACGCCGGACTTTGCCGCCTCGGGACTTCAGACTTTCCTCCATTGCATATTCCGGATCCGCATCGGTCATGCTATCATTGTCGGACTGCGTAGTGTGATTAATGCAGCCAGCGCGAAGGGGGTTAGGATCGTTGGACAGCAAAAACGGACGTCATCATCCCATTGAAGGTTTAATGCAAACCACCATGCAGAGCTTACAGGAGATGGTCGATGTTAACACCATCTTGGGGGACCCCGTTGAAACACCTGACGGAAATGTAATTCTGCCGGTATCCACAGTCTCCTTCGGTTTTGCGGCGGGGGGGACGGAATACCAAGCCTCCGAAGATCGTAATAGACAAGAGGGAAGCAACAGCTCATACCCCTTTGGCGGCGGCAGTGGAGCCGGTATGTCCCTTCATCCTGTGGCTTTCTTGGTGGTGGGGCAGGGGCAAATCCGGTTGATGCCAGTGGACCGCACTGCCATCTATGATCGGTTAATTGATTTAGCTCCTAAACTGGTGGATCAACTGCAAGCAATGAGGTCCAAGAGCGAAAGACAACCCAGTTGGGTCCACAATGATGGAGTTACGCAAAGGGTGTAGGAGAACGATGACACGTGAAAAGGAGAAGGACTGGGTGCCCAAGGTCGGTGTGAACCGGCCTTGGGCGAAATTTGGCCCTCTTTGGATGTTGGCGCTGTTGGTCTTGTTGTTAGGAAATTGGCCTATCGTTGCAGCCGCCTCGCCCACTCCTCCCAGAGTCAGTGCAGCTTCAGCAATACTGATGGATGTCACCACTGGCGCCATTCTCTTTGAAAAAAACGCTTATCAGCAGCGACCGATGGCGTCGACAACCAAGATCATGACAGCGGTCTTGGTTTTGGAGCAGATGGATCTGCAAAGTCAAGTTGCTATCGACTGGACCAGCGCCAATACCGAAGGGTCCTCCCTGTACGTAAAACCTGGAGAAGTATACTCCGTTCGGGATCTGTTGTATGGATTAATGCTCCGTTCCGGTAATGATGCCGCGGTGGCCTTGGCTCAAAGCGTCGCTGGCAGTGTCAGTGAGTTCGCCAAGTTGATGAACCAAAGGGCCGCGCAGCTGGGGATGACTCAAACTCAGTTTACCAACCCCCACGGCTTACCTGACAACCACCACTATTCCACCGCCTACGATATGGCGGTTTTGACCCGATATGCCCTACACAACCCCAGGTTTGCTGAAGTGGCAGCCTGCAAGGAAACCACGATTTTTCGTCCCTCCCATGGAACCTGGCCGATTCGCAACAAGAATCGACTGCTGTGGGATTATGGCGCCGACGGGGTGAAGACGGGATATACTCGGGCTGCGGGCCGCTGCCTAGTGGCCTCGGCTACGAAAAATGATCGCCAGTTGGTGGCGGTGGTGCTCAATGCTCCCGATATGTGGACCGATGTGACCGCTTTGTTGGACTATGGGTTTCAAGCCTATGAGAATGTTGTGCTGGTCACTAAGGGCGAGGCCTATGGCGCCGTGGATGTAATCGGCGGTACAGTCGGCCAGGTGCAGGCCCTAGCCACAGAGGATTATATCCTTACCGTTAAGGCTAATGCTCCCAGGGAGGCTCAGATCCAGGTAAAGCTAGCTGCGGATTTGCAGGCGCCGGTGCGAGCAATGCAACCGGCGGGGCATCTAGTTGTTTCCTATCCGGGGCAGGCAGACCGCATCATATCGCTGGTGGCTGCACAGGAAGTGGCAAGAAAGCCCTGGTCAACTCAACTTTGGGAGAAGGTTACCGCTGGATTTGTCCATCAAACCGACCACAATTAAACTGTTTTATTGCCTTCCTTGCCACCGTGAGATATACTTTGGTGGGATAGGATTAGTCCTCAGCGTCGCCTACCCAGTTATGGTGTTTGGGCTGCATGGGGACTATTTTTGTCCGAGACAGAAGGTAACTAGGAGGAGGGCCAGGGAAATGACCACTAGACATCAACCACAGGCAAAGGGGATTGCTCCGATGCGGCTGCAAAAGTTTCTGGCCCATGCCGGCGTTGCCTCCCGCCGAGCCAGCGAGGAACTGATTCAGGCCGGTCGGGTTCAGGTCAACTCCCAGACCGTCACTGAACTGGGAACGAAGGTGGTTCCCGGCAAGGACGAGGTGCGAGTTGACGGTAAATTGATTACCGCCCTGGAAGGTAAGGCGTACTACATGCTGCATAAGCCCGTGGGGTATGTCTCTACGGTCAAGGATCCTCAAGGGCGTCCCACGGTCCTGTCACTGGTTGATGTCCCCGAAAGGGTCTATCCCGTGGGGAGATTGGACTTTGACAGCGAAGGATTGCTGTTGTTGACCAACGACGGTGAAGTGGCTTGGGCCTTGACCCACCCCAGTCAAAGGGTAACCAAGCGCTACCTGGTGGAGGTTGAAGGCAGGCCTTCTGCCCGAGATTTACAGTCATTGGCCCAGGGCGTGATGTTAGAGGATGGCATCACAGCTCCCGCGGAGGTGAAGCTGCTGTCAGCCCATGGCAATGGTGCCCTAATAGAGATGGGGATTCACGAGGGACGCAATCGACAAATTCGTCGGATGTGTGAAAGGATCGGGCACCGGGTGACAAAACTAAAAAGGGTGCAGATGGGTCCAATCATGTTGGGAAGATTGCCGGTGGGAGCCCATCGGCCGCTGCAGCCCAAAGAGGTAGCGGCCCTGAGGCAGCTTGTCCCCAGCGAGAAGGATAATGGTAAAAGGATAAGGTAAAGGTGAAGCTGGTGAACGCAGATGCAATCGTAGTTGGTGGTGGTGCCGCCGGGATGATGGCTGCTGGCCATGCCGCTAGGTTGGGAGCCAAGGTACTGCTGCTGGAGAAAACTGACCTTTTAGGAAAAAAGCTCTTAATTACTGGGAAGGGCCGGTGTAACATCACCAACTCTCGGCCCGTTAGTGATCTCTTGGAGTGTTATCCTGGGGGAGCCAAGTTTCTTCGGGGGCCCTTACATCGCTTTAGCAACACCGATGTAATTCATTTTTTCGAGGATCTGGGTGTGCCGACGAAGGTAGAGCGAGGAGGCAGGGTTTTTCCCTGTTCCGACCGAGCCGATACTGTAGTATCAGCGCTGAGGCGATTTGTCCTGACCAGTGGGGCGCAGGTTCAGCTAAATGCCAAGGTAGTTGAGGTGCTCACCCGGGCCGCTCCTGCCGAAAAACCCCGGGTCTATGGCGTGAAACTGGCCGACGGCCGGCAGCTAACAACTAACAATGTTGTGATTACTACCGGAGGCAAGTCCTATCCAGGAACGGGTTCTTCCGGCGACGGATATGAATTAGCTGCCCGTTTGGGGCATTGCATTGAAGAGCTGTTCCCGGCCCTGGTTCCCTTGAGAATTCAGGAGCAGTGGGCGCGAGACCTGCAGGGATTGTCCCTGAGGAATGTGACTGCAACCTTGCTGGTCAACGGTAAGGTAGTCTCTCGGGAATTTGGAGAGATGCTCTTTACAAGCTTTGGCGTTAGTGGCCCCATTATCTTGACCCTCAGCCGAGCCGCTGCCATCGCTCTTCGGCAAGGAGCCGAGGTGAAATTGCGGCTTAACCTAAAGCCCGCTCTAGATGAGAAGCAATTGGATAATCGGCTCCAACGGGATTTTCAGAAATACTCCCGTAAGCAGCTTCACAACGGTCTTGTAGATTTGCTGCCCAAGGCGCTGATTGATCCGGTTATCGCCGAGGCGGGAATAGAGCCCAACCAACCGGTTAATCAGATCACGAAGGAACAGCGCACTCGTCTAGTGGACACCCTCACGGGACTGGAAATGACAGTGACCGACACCCTCGGCCTTGCCGCAGCCATCGTCACCGCGGGTGGGGTTAGCCTGAAGGAGGTCAGTCCCCAGACCATGGAGTCGAAGTTGGTCCAGGGTTTGTTCTTTGCCGGCGAGGTATTGGATATCGATGGGGTGACGGGTGGATACAACCTGCAAGCGGCCTTTAGCACCGGAAGGGTGGCGGCGGAGTCCCTCCGCTACTAAGCCATTGGGGCGGGGAGTGTCGCTTTACAGGGTACTAGGCCTGTGGTAATATATTGGAAAATATCAACAAGCTCCCACTAGGCTCAGGGAATGTCTCCGGCAGTCTTGGGAGGGAAAAGGTGACAAGTATGGCCAGCAAGCCTAGTTATCGAGATGCAGTGAGGAATATAGCTCCCTATGTTCCCGGCAAACCCATCTCCGAGGTGAAGCGGGAGTTGGGGATTTCCGATGTGTTGAAGATGGCTTCCAACGAAAATCCACTGGGTCCCTCGCCCCTGGTGCAGCAAGCCCTGCGAGAGTCTGTTGATCAGTTGCACTTATATCCTGATGGTTATGCCTATGAGTTGCGACAGGCCCTCGCCGGGCACCTTCAGGTTGAGGAGGAGCAGTTGGTCTTTGGCAATGGGTCCGATGAAGTCATCCGGATGATCGCAGAGACCTATTTTTGCCCCGAAGACGAGGTGGTGATGGCCACACCCACCTTTAGTGTCTATCGCGCGGTGGCGGACCTGATGGGCGCCAGGCCGGTGGAAGTACCCTTGCAGAACCATACCCACAATCTTTGGGCTATGGCGCAAGCCATCACCGATCAAACTAAGGCGGTTTTTATCTGTAACCCCAATAATCCAACGGGCACGATAGTGTCCCAATCCCAGCTAAAATCCTTTCTTCGGGACATCCCTTCTACGGCAGTAGTTGTTCTTGACGAAGCCTACTATGAATATGTCAAGGACGAGAGCTATCGGGGCTCCTTGGACCTAATCGGGGAGGATCATACTGTCATCATCTTGCGTACCTTTTCTAAGGTATATGGATTAGCTGGTTTAAGAATTGGTTATGGCATCTCCGACTCTGAGACGGTTCAGCTGCTGGAACGAGTTCGGGAACCCTTCAATACCAATGCTATGGCCCAGATTGCAGCCCTGGCCAGCCTTGAGGACCAAGCCCACGTCGATGAGTCCCTTGCAGTCAATGAGCGGGGCAAAGCCTACCTGTATCGAGCCTTTGAGGATATGGGGCTTGAATATGTTCCCTCCCATACCAATTTCATTTTGGTTGACGTTGGTCGTGACTGCCTTCGGGTATTTGAGGAGCTCTTGGCCAAGGGTGTGATCATCAGGGCCGGTGCTTCCTTTGGTTACCCCACCAAGATTCGGGTCACCGTCGGCACCGAAGAGCAAAACACCAGGTTTGTTGCGGCTTTGGCCGATGTGCTGGCAACGACATAATAAAAGGGCGACAGGCGGGGCGATAGAAAGGAGTAGGAGATGGCACAACTATTGCGAATAGCGATCGATGGTCCGGCCGGTGCCGGCAAGAGTACCGTTGCCAAGATTCTGGCCAAAAGATTGGGTTACACCTATGTAGATACCGGCGCAATGTATCGGAGTCTGACGCTATTGGCGATTCGAAATGGAGTTGCCATCGACAGCGAAGCTGCGGTGTCTCAGTGGCTGAGGGAATTGCAGTTTTCTCTGGATATGAAATTCGATGGCGATACTCTCGCTGTTCATGTCAATGGCGAGGATGTAACGGAGGCAATTAGGACTGCCCAAGTGAGTAATGCCGTTACCGTTGTGGCGCAATATCAATGTGTGCGAGAGTTTCTCTTGGCACAGCAGAAGCAATGGGCCCAAAGGCCTGGGGTAATCATGGACGGTCGGGACATTGGTACTGTCATTATGCCCAACGCCGAGGTGAAGTTTTTCCTGGTCGCTGGCCTGCGGGAGCGAGCGCTGCGACGTCAAGCTGAACTGGAAAAGAAGGGTCAGATTATCCCCCTAGAGGAGATCGAAGATTCCATTGCTCGCCGAGATGCCCAGGATGCAGCCCGCCAGACGGCGCCTTTGGCCCAAGCCGAAGACGCTATCGAAATCGATACCACCGCCCTTACCATCGACGAGGTTGTAGAATTGATGATAGCCCATATTGAGCAGGCAATGGAGGGATAAGATGGCGCTTTATAGGCTGGTTCGGCTATTGCTTCGATTGATTTTCCGAGTGGTTTTTCGCTGGAAAGTCATCGGCGCAGATAATATCCCAGAATCGGGCCCCGTATTGGTGGCAGCCAATCATATCAGCTTGTTGGACCCACCGGTGGTGGGGTGCGCGGTGCGGCGGGAGATTAGTTACATGGCCAAGGCTGAGCTCTTTGAAAGGCCGATCTTTCGCTGGTTTCTAGCTAAATTGAAGGCCTTTCCTGTCCGAAGGGGAAAAGCCGATCGGACAGCGATCAGGACGGCACTGGAGATCTTGAAACAGGGTGGCGTTGTGGGACTGTTTCCTGAAGGGACCCGCAGCAGGACCGGTGAGATGCTTAGTCCTCAGCACGGTGTAGCCTTGCTGGCTATCAAGTCCAATGCGGTCATTGTGCCGACGGCAGTCTATGGGACCAACAGAGTCGATAAGTTATTTGGCTTCATCCCTATTCCGCCGAAAATCTACGTCAAGTTTGGTAAACCCATGGAGGTTAGCCAGTACGAAGGCCGGGTAGACAAGAATACCGTGGCAGAGGTCAGCGTTCAGGTGATGCGCCAAATTCGTCACAATCTGCGGGAACTGGAACTGTACCGGCTCTAATTGTGGGAAAGCCGGAGGTTTTCCCAGTAACGAAGAAGGATTTTCCCAATAGGGGGAAGAATAAAGCAGGAGATCTGTGGTTTGTTAATTCAGGCCTTGTGTATACTACCGGAGAGAAAGGTGTCTTTTTGTGCGAATTGTCCTAGCGGAGCGGGCTGGATTTTGTTTTGGGGTTCAGCGAGCTATCGATTTAACCTTTGAGGTAGCGGATAATAAAGCAGGCGACACAGATGTTTGCACTCTTGGTCCATTAATTCATAATCCGCAAACGGTAGAAGCGCTGCAATCAGCCGGTGTCCGTGTAGTTGATAGTCTTGATGAAATACGGGAAGGTGTAGTAATCATCCGTTCGCACGGCGTGCCTCCTGCAGTTATCACTGAGGCTGGCAATCGAGGACTCCAGGTTGTTAATGCTACTTGTCCCTTTGTCCACAGAGCTATGCGGTGGGCTAGGGAGCTATACGACGATGGATTTCAGGTTGTGATTGTTGGCGACTGCCAGCATCCAGAAGTGATTGCGGTGAGGGCATATACTGAGGATACAGCGGTAGTAGTCAACTCACCATCAGAAGCCGAGAAAGTTCCTTTTAGCGAGCGGTTAGGAGTTGTCGCCCAGACAACTCAGTCACGGGCCCACTACCAAGCCTGTATTGAGGCGCTTCGTAACCGCTGCAAGGAACTTAAGGTTTTTGATTCGATTTGTACCGCCACAACCGAGCGTCAGCAAGAGGCCCGGGAATTAGCAGCCAAGGCCGATGTGATGTTGGTTGTTGGAGGGCGCAATAGTGCCAATACTACGCGGTTGGCAGAAATTTGTAGGGAGGCTGGAGCTCTTACTTATCATATTGAGACGAAAGACGAGATCGATCCAGGGTGGTTTAACATTGGAGTTGATCACGACTTACTCGTCGGAATAACAGCAGGAGCTTCTACGCCGAACTGGTTAATTGAGGAGGTCGTGGAACGGATGGCTGAACTTAACGAAAAGAAACAAGAGCAAGAAGTTCGGGATGAAACGGTGGAGGAGACTGAGGTGACCCCTGAAAGGGCACCGGAGGCTGAAGCTGATATCCCGGAAGAGACTTCACCGGTAACCGAGACATCGGAGACCGAGGAGGAGTCCATAGAGGCTCCTACCATGGAGCAGTACGATGAGACATTCAATACCCCAGAACAAGGGGATATTGTGGTTGGCAAAGTAGTCCAGGTCAACGATGAGGAAGTGTTGGTTCACGTCGGCGGCAAATCCGAGGGACGGATTCCCCGCAATGAGCTGGGACTAAAGGCTGACCAAACTCCGGCTGACATCGTTGCAATCGGTGATGAGATAAAGGTCTATGTGATGCGAGTAGAGGATAGCGAAGGAACGGTATTGCTCTCCAAGCGGCGCGCAGATCAGGAAAGTGCCTGGGAAGAGCTAGAAAAGATCTACGAAGAAAAGGGTATTATCGAGGCCGAAGTTACCGAGCGCGTCAAGGGTGGCTTGTTGATCGACGTTGGAGTGCGGGGTTTTGTACCTGCTTCCCATGTTGACCGTCACTACGTTGAGGACTTGGAGCAATACGTGGGACAGACCTTCCGGGTTCGGATTATCGAGTTGGATCGGGCTCGGAACAATGTAGTTCTATCCCGCAAGGAAGTCCTGGAGGAAGAATATGAAAGGGCCAAGGCCGAAACCTTTGAGAACCTGCAAGAAGGTGATATTGTCGACGGTGTCGTGCGCCGGTTGACGGATTTTGGTGCCTTTGTCGACATCGGCTCCGGTGTTGAGGGCTTGCTCCACGTCTCAGAGATGGCCTATAGCCGCGTTGATCATCCCTCCAGCGTCCTTAGTGAAGGCGATGAGATCAAGGTAATGGTCCTCCGTGTCGATCGGGAGCGGGAGAGAATTTCCCTAGGTCTGAAGCAGACTCTACCGGATCCCTGGGACAACATCACCGAGAAGTACCGCGAAGGCGACAAGGTAATGGGTGAGGTCACCAGAGTTGTCGACTTTGGGGCCTTTGTCAAGTTGGAGGATGGAGTAGAGGGTCTAGTCCATATCTCCCAATTGGCAGATCATCATGTTGTTAATGCCTCGGACGTTGTCTCTCCTGGACAAGAAGTCTTGGTGAAGGTACTTAACATCGATGAGGAACAGAGACGAATCGGATTGAGCATTAAGGAAGCTCAGGATCGTCCTGCTGCCAAGAAGGAAAGCAGGGCTAAGGAAGAACCAACTTCCACCTACGAGCCAGCTCCGGTAGAGGAAGATACCGGCGGCTTGGCCAACATTGGCGAACTGGTGGGAGACGACCTCCGGGCCCTCTTTGAGGATGACAAGTAAATAATAACCTGAAGGGGTATACCCGCCATCGGTAACGATGGCGGGTTTTTTTCGTCTGCCATAAAAATGGCTGAGAAAGGGCACTCTACCCTCGAGAGATTGGGATTGTAGGAGGGATGATTAGTGTCCTTAGGACTGATTTTGCTGATTGCAGTTACCATCATGGTTTTCTTAGGTTTAGCCCAAAGGGTCTTAGACCGATTGAACCTTTCCGATGCAGGAGCCTTGGCCTTTATCGCCGCCATGATCGCCGGAAGCTTTCTTCCAGAAATACCGATCTTGCGTGGTGAGACGGCTGTTTCAATCAACGTCGGCGGTGCTCTAGTCCCCCTAGCTTTGGTGATCTACCTGTTGGTCAACGCCAGCGCAGCCGAGGTGTTTCGTGGGCTAATGGCCGCTGCCATTACCGCGGCGGTGACCTTTGGCTTAGCCCAGCTAACCCAGTTTAAACCGGGCCAAACCTTCATCGATCCCCTATGGGCCTTTGCTCTGATTGCGGGAGTGGTGGGCTACCTCTTTGGTCGCTCCCGGCGGGCAGCCTTTGTCGGCGGAGTACTGGGTTTGATTATCAACGATGTCATTGAGGCAGTGAGGGCCTATGCCGGTGGACTTCGTACCGATATAGTCATCGGTGGTGCCGGGATTTATGATGCCATCGTTCTGGCGGGGTTGGTGGCCGTCATCTTGGCAGAATTGGTGGGCGAGACCCGGGAACGGTTGCAGGGAGGACCAATCCATGATAAGGATCGATCCATCGCCCTTGATAACGAAGAGTTTCGCCGGGAGGAGTTTGGTGATGAATTGGGGCATATTGACCCTTCGGCTTCAACTTCCGATGAGGAGGAACGATAAGATGCAAGTCTGCCGACGGATTTGGCTAATAGCATTGATTGCCGTTGTTTGTTCTGGATTCCTCAGCGGGACGGGCGGGGTGGTCTTCGCCAAGGCCCAGCAGGACGAGCGAGAAGATGGGTTTTTTGAGCTCTTTGATGAAGCAGGTAACATTCTAACCAGGACCGGCCGGATTCTGGGCGTCGGCGATGGCTACATCGCGGCCGACAATCGCTACTACGTCGTGGAACGTATCGATGGCGACAAGATAATCACTAAGTTTAAGGAAACCATTGAGCTGCCGGAAGTGGAGTTGGAAGCACAGGCCTCTACTCAGGGTACGCTTCTTGCTCGCTGGTGGATAAGGGCCCGGCAGTTGGCCGCTGACCTGGTGCAGAGTCAAGGTAGGGGCAAAGGGGATAGTGACAATCGGGACACCAAGGTTGCCATTTACGCCACCCATTCCGATGAGTCCTATGTTCCCACCAGCGGCACCGCTTCCGAGGAAGAGGGCGACATCTTGGACGTAGCCAAAGCCCTGGGTAAGGCCCTGGAGGATTTGGGGTATACCGTTCAGATCTCGGATAACTCCCACCTGCCCCGGGACGGTGAAGTTTACCTCCGGTCCCGAAGAACCGCCTCACAGCTGTTACAGCAGTATCAACCCGATACCATCATCGATGTGCATCGAGACGCCGTGCCTGCGGAGGTATACGAGACCACTGTGAACGGTAAAGAGATGGTAAAGGTTAGGCTTGTGGTGGGAAAGCAGAATCAGAATCGGGAAGCTATTATGGAATATGCCAAGCGGATCAAGTCCGTAGCCGACAAGCAGTTTCCCGGCCTCGTAGACGGAATTCTTCACGCCCAAGGAAACTACAATCAAGACCTGTCACCGAAGGCGATCTTGATGGAGTTTGGCACTCACTTAACGTCAAAGGACAAGGCTGAGGCCGCAGCCCGATTAATGGCTCGAGTCCTGCCGGCAGCCGCGGGATTTTCCGGTGGACGTAGTACCCAGTCCAGCGTGCAAAGGGACGAAGATCGGTCTGCAGGTTCTAGTCTTTGGTGGATGCTGGGCGTAGGAGTTGCCTTAGCGGTGGGGCTGATTGTCCTCAATAACACCAGGGCCAAACATGTCAAGGGGTTTGTCTCCAAGGAATTCTCCGACGCAGGCCCTGAGGACAGCACCGAAGGTGACGGCAGCGATGGGGTGTAACCTCAGGGGAGCTTGGGTAAAGCCAGTAGGGAAGTGAGAGGATGGATCTGACCCATGTGATTCTAATCGGAGTAGTTCTTGGGTGTTTGGGAAGACTGCTGCTTCTGCACATCGACTATCGCCAGTATCCCAGCTACCCCCAGGGCTACGTTATCCATGTGTCCATGGCCCTCATTTCCTCCTTTCTCGGGGCGGTGGCTATTCCTGCTCTATTGGATAAGGATTATGCCGCGGCCACCTTCCTGGGCCTGGCTGCCACCCAATTTCGGGATGTGCGGAAGATGGAGCGGGATACCCTGGCAAATATGGAGTCGATGGAACTGGTGCCCAGGGGGAGCTCTTATATCGAGGGCATCGCCCGGGTCTTTGAGGCTAGGAACTACTTGGCCGGTGCCATTGCCGTGGTTTCTACTGGCTCTGTGTTGCTTCTTCAGATCGAAAACCCTTGGTATTCGGTGCTGATTCAGATAGGCTCAGGGCTGATTACAGGATTGCTGTTGTATCGAGCGGGCTTTGGACCCCAGGTAAAGGAACTGGCCGAGATTGTCCCCGCGAAGATTTCCTTCGATGGTCCGATGCTGATGGTGGATGATATCCCGATCATGAATGTCGGCAGCAAAGTGGCTCGAGAGCGGTATCTTCAGGATGGGTTGGCGGTACTGATCAAGCCCCACGACGCCAACGCCAAGGCCACTTTGGCCAATGTCGGCCAACGTCAGGCTATTGCCCACAATGCCGCGGCGCTGCTGGGCATCAGGATGGATGTCGGCGAACCGGAGTACACACCCTTGGTCAGGCAGGATGTTAACACCGGCGCCTTGGGATTGGTCCTAGTGCCAGCGGAGAAAAACCAAGCTGCATTAATTGAAGCCGTGGCCCAAGTTCCGGTATTGGAGGGCTCGGTCCGCAAACCCTTGGAATCCCTTCCCGGGAAGATGGCCGACGGAAGTATCGAGGAGTGAAGGCAATGGAGTTTTCTCCAAAGGATGTGATTGTTGCCGTTGTGACCACGAATCCGGAGTTGGTATCCGGGGGAGCTCCTATCTTTCACGCCAGGGATGAGGAGGAGCTTGAGAGGATAACCTTGTATCTAAGTCGCATTACCTTTGGGATGGACCATGACTTAGGCAATGGTGTTCATGTGATCGTGAAACATTAAGTGAGCCAGGCGGCCGACCCGGTTGAGGACGGCCGTCTTGTGCCTTGGAGCGGAGTTGTTCCGTTGGTCACAAGCCCTGAGGTCACAAGGAGTCCCACCGGTTCATCCCGAATTAAACCAAATGCGACGGGAAGGGGTTTTATCAGTGGAGGATGAAAATGGCAGCAGTTATTCGAACCGTTGAACCTGGCAGCATTGCCCACGAGGCTGGCATGGAGCCAGGAGATATTTTGTTATCCATCAATGGACAACGCCTGCAGGATCTCATTGACGTCAGGTATTTGTCCAGCGATGAAGAACTGGTCCTGGAGTTTTCCAAGGGCGAAAATGGCGAGATATGGGAGGTTGAAGTCGAGAAGGACTGGAGTGAGCCCTTAGGGGTTGAATTTGTCAGTCCCATTTTCGATCGGATCAGGCATTGCGCCAATCGCTGTGCCTTCTGCTTTGTCGACCAAATGCCCCAGGGACTGCGGGATACGCTATATATGAAGGATGATGACTATCGATTGTCCTTCTTGACGGGGAATTTCATCACTTTGACCAACTTGACGGAGGCAGATTGGCAGCGGATAGAGACCTATCGCCTCAGTCCGATGTATGTCTCCGTTCATACCACCGACCCTGAACTAAGACAGCAGATTCTGCAAAATCCCCGAGCAAGCCAAATCAGGGAGCAGCTAGAGCGCCTGCAGCGGGCGGGAATTGAGATTCATTGTCAAATTGTGTGCATGCCGGGAGTTAACTCTGGGTCGGTGTTGGAACAGACCTTAACAGATTTGGCGAACATGTGGCCCACGGTTCAATCCGTTGCCATTGTGCCCGTAGGCTTGAGTCAGTTTCGCAGTGGATTGACGCAGATTCAGCCCTGGACCCCTTCTGAGGCTCAAGGCCTAGTGAAGCAGGTGACGAGGCGGCAGAAAGAGTTTCTCCAGCGCTTTGGGACTCGCCTGGTCTGGGCGGCCGATGAGTTCTACCTCCTGGCTGAAGAGCCAATTCCGGCGGCCGAAACCTATGAAGGATATCGGCAGCTGGAAAACGGAATTGGATTGACCGCCAAGTTTAGGGAGGAGTTTTTCGCCTCAATGGCAAATTTTACCGGACGGTGTCCCCTCGAAAGGATTATGGTGATCACCTCCCCCTTGGGTGCCAAGGCTCTAGAGCCAATCCTAACCTATCTGCGTGAGGAGCTGGATATCGTCGTTGACCTAGAGGTGGTCATCAACCGGTTTTTTGGATCAACAATTACCGTTGCCGGGTTGTTAACCGGCCAGGACATATTGGCCAAGTTACAGGGGAGAAGTTGTGCTGGACTAGATGCCGTCCTGATTCCCGGCGCAGCCTTGAACGCTCAGGATAGGTTCTTAGACGATTTGTCGCTGTCGGATCTAGAGTCACAGGTGGAATGTGTAATTCGGCCAATAGGAAGTGGTCAAGAGTTAGCGAGGATGTGTCAAAATGGCTAGACCTGTTGTCGCAATAGTTGGTAGACCCAATGTGGGTAAGTCTACTTTGTTTAATAGATTTGTCGGAACCCGCAGTGCCATCGTTGAGAGTGTGCCCGGTGTAACCCGGGATCGCTTGTATGGCGAGGCACAGTGGTTAGACAAACACTTCACGGTGGTGGATACCGGAGGAATTGAACTGGACACCACCGATGACATCTTGGTGCAAACAAAACAGCAAGCGGAAATTGCCATTGAAGAAGCCGATGTCATCGTTTTTGTTGTTGACGGACGGCAGGGAATAACCCCTGTTGATGAAGAGATTGCCTTACTGCTGCGGCGCTGGGATCGTCCGGTGATTGTGGCAGCCAATAAGATTGACAGTCCAAATTTCGAGGCAAACATCTATGAATTCTATCAGTTGGGTTTTTCCGAAGTGATTGGAATTGCCGCGGAACACGGCCGCAATGTCGGTGATCTTCTGGATCAGATTATTTCTCATTTTCCCGCTGATATCGGAGATGAGTATGATCCCGATATCATTAAGGTTGCGGTAATTGGGCGACCCAATGTCGGAAAATCTTCAATTGTCAATGCCATCCTAGGTGAGGACCGGATGATCGTCAGTGACGTGCCCGGAACTACCCGAGATGCCATCGACACTCCCTTCACGTGGGATGGAACGAATTTCGTCATCATTGATACCGCGGGCATGCGGCGGAGGAAGAAAATCGAAGAGTCCGTTGAACGCTACAGCGTAGTCAGGGCCCTGAGGGCCGTAGATCGATGCGACGTGGCGGTATTGGTACTGGACTCTACGGAGGAAATAGCAGAGCAGGACAAAAAGATTATTGGTTATGCCCACGAGGCCGGTAAGGCTATTGTTCTGGCCGCAAACAAGTGGGATTTGGTGGTTAAGGACAGCAAGACCATGCAGCAATACGAGGCATGGATTCGCAGCGAGTTTGCCTTCATCCCCTATGCGCCCCTGACCTTTGTATCCGCTTTGACGGGACAACGACTGACGGAGCTACTGGAAATTATTCGCTATGTGGCCCAGCAACACAGCCTCAGGGTGACCACCGGCAAACTCAATGAAGTGATTCAGGAGGCCGTTACTTTGACGGAGCCGCCTTCTGACAAGGGAGTTAGGCTGCGGATCTTTTACGCCCATCAAGCCGGTGTTAAACCTCCGGTATTCTTGCTTTATGTCAATCATGCCCGGTTGTTTCACTTTTCCTATAAACGGTATATCGAAAACCAACTGCGGGAGAATTTCGGGTTTGCCGGTACTCCCATCCGATTGATTATCAAGGAAAGACGGGGTAAGGGAGATAGATCATGACAATCCTATGGTATACTTTGGCTCTGCTGGCCAGTTATTTGATCGGGTCGGTGCCTTCGGGCTGGATCGTAACCCGGGTGTGGCTTGGCGAGGACATTCGGCAATTTGGCAGTGGCAATATCGGAGCTACCAATGTCCTGCGGACGATAGGAGTGGTTCCGGCGATTTTGGTTTTGCTGTTGGACGCTGCCAAGGGAGTGGTGGGGGTATACTTAGGTGGCCTCGTCGGCGAGGATTTTTCCAGAGTGCTTTGTGGAATCGCAGCCATTGCCGGACACAATTGGTCAGCCTATTTGGGGTTTCGAGGTGGTAAAGGGATTGCCACCAGTGCCGGGGTGCTCTTTGCCCTGTGGCCCCATATCGGGTTGATTCTCCTGGGAGTATTCCTGCTGGTGGTAGGGATAACCCGCTACATTTCCTTAGGTTCGGTGACGGTGGCTGTAATCTTTCCCATTCTCTTATTGCTCTTTCGCATGCCGCTGCGGATCCTGTTAGCAGGCCTGGTATTGAGCTTCTTTGCGGTGTTTCGCCACAGTGCCAACATCAAGCGTCTATGGAAGGGACAGGAGTACAAAATCGGCGAAAAGGGCCGACCGCGGAGTTAAACTGTCGCGAAAATTGCATATATTTCCCCGGCTGGGAATAGTGGTGATCACGTCGGACGTTGTCCGGCGTGGTTTTTTATTAGCTCGGTCATATTGCTAGACCCCTAACAATATAAATGTAATGGTATTTGGCGAAGACTTACGCGTCAGGCCTGCAGCACAAACAATGGCGGCAACCGGTTTGGGCGGGGACTATTCGCAAGTGTTATCCGAGGAGGGAAGGGTTTGGAAAAGTACAATATATTCCAAGACATTGCCGAGCGCACCGGGGGCAGTATCTATATCGGTGTTGTCGGCCCAGTGCGTACCGGCAAATCCACGTTTATTAAGCGCTTTATGGACCTGCTTGTCATGCCCAGTATCAAGGATCCCCATCAAGCAGAGCGCACTCGGGACCAACTGCCTCAAAGTGGGTCAGGTCGCACCATCATGACAACGGAGCCCAAGTTTGTTCCCGATGAACCCGTGGAATTGGTCTTAGAGGATCATCTGCGGTTTCATCTGCGGTTAGTCGATTGTGTGGGGTACACTGTTCCTGGGGCAATGGGTTATGTAGATGAGTCGGGTCCGAGAATGGTGAGAACCCCCTGGTTTGACGAGGAGATTACCTTTCAACAAGCGGCGGAAATTGGTACCCGAAAGGTAATTGAGGAACATTCGACCCTGGGTCTAGTAGTGGTGACCGATGGTTCCATCACTGATTTGCCCCGGGAAAATTACCTGGCAGCAGAGGAACAGGTGATTTCCGAGTTACGGGAACTTGGCAAGCCCTTCATGGTGCTGCTTAACTCCCGCTACCCCAAGGCGGAGGCCACTCAAGAGTTAGCCAGTGAGCTCGAGGAGAAATACCAAGTGACCGTTGTACCGGTGGATTGTCTCAATCTCACCGAGGAGGATCTACTAGACGTTCTCCATGAAATGCTCTTTGAATTTCCCATTCGTGAAATCGGAGTGCGGGTCTCTCAGTGGGTGGAAGAGCTTGATCCTCAGCACTGGGTGCGGGAGAAGTTTGAAGAAGCAATCTTTGACGTTACCGATCAAATCACTCGGATTAGGGATATTGACCAGGCGGTGCAGGATTTAGCAGCCCTAGATATCTCAGAACATGTCACCTTAGCGGATATGGATCTGGGAGAGGGAGCGGTATTGATCGATGTGCAGGCTCCCAGGAGTTTGTTCTACCAGGTTCTGCAGGAACTGACGGGCTTTGAGGTCAGCGGCGACCATCACTTGATGCGCCTGATGCGGGAACTGACGATGGCCAAGAAGGAATACGACAAGGTAGCCGATGCCCTAGAGCAGGTGGCGATGACGGGGTATGGGATAGTGAATCCACAGTTGTCTGACATCACCTTTGACGAACCGGAACTATTTCGCCACGGCCATAACTTCGGCGTCAGACTAAAGGCAAGTGCACCATCGATTCACTTGGTGCGGGCCAACATCGAAACCGAGGTTACGCCCTTTGTTGGGAACGAAAGACAAGGTGAGGAACTGGTCCGCTACTTGTCACAGGTCTTTGAAGAGGATCCCAGTCGACTGTGGGATACCGACTTCCTCGGTCGGTCCTTCCAGGAGTTGGTGCAGGATGGGATTACCAGCAAACTACACCGCATGCCGGAAAATGCCCAACTCAAGCTGCAGGACACCTTGAGCAAGATTATCAATGAGGGCAGTGGCGGGTTAATATGCATCATCCTATAACGGTGCAGATCACCCTTTGGTACTTGTGTCATTCCTGGTGTAAAGTCGGTGTTGATCTGCACCGGCTTTTTCCCAATCCTTCGATCAACGCAGGCTCCGTTGTCGCCCTTGCAGCAGCGATGGCTGTCATAATTAGTCTGGTCGTGGGAAGGCTACCAAATAAGGAGAAATTCAGCCTGATGTAGGAGGTGGCACTCCCAGTGACCAAGACCGAGTTAATCGAATCCGTGGCAGAGAAGGCCGGTATTAGCAAGCGAGATGCCGGTACCGCTGTGGATGCGTTGTTGTCAGCCATAGGGGAGGCGTTAGGTCGAGGAGAAAAGGTTCAGTTAGTTGGCTTTGGCACCTTTGAGGTGCGGGAACGGGCGGCTCGGAAGGGAAGAAACCCGCAGACAGGAGAAGAGATAGCCATTGCAGCTAGGGCAGTACCTGCCTTCAGGGCCGGAAAGGCACTTAAGGACGCCGTGGCTCAACAGAAAGTGATGCACTAAATCTATGATCTCGCCTTCAAATCCCGGGATAACTCCCGGGATTTCTTCTGTCTGAAGCCCTCGCAAAGCCTCAACTTTGTGGTATAATCATTCGGTGAGCGTGTACAAGCAGAAACTAACTCGCCCTGGTCTCCTGCGGGATGCTGAGTTGATGGGAAGAGGGGTTTTAGCATGGAGATTGTCGTACAGAAGTATGGTGGGACTTCAGTAGCCGATGCTCAACGGGTGCAGGCGGTGGCGAAGCGGGCCATTGCTGCCAAAGAACAGGGTTATGGGGTAGTAATTGTAGTGTCGGCGCAAGGTGATACTACCGACGAACTAATCCAAAGGGCTCTGCAGATTACCGATGAGCCGCCGCTCCGGGAACTGGATATGCTGCTGACCACCGGTGAGCAGATGTCCAGCGCGCTGTTGGCTATGGCCATTAATGCCGCGGGCACCGAGGCCATATCCCTCACCGGAGTGCAAGCGGGGATTAGAACCGATTCCCTTCACACCAAGGCAAAAATTAAGTCCATCGATACTACTAGGGTAAAATCTGAATTAGCCGCCGGTAAGATCGTAATCGTTGCGGGCTTCCAAGGTGTAGATGAGCAAGGGGACTACACCACTTTGGGTCGAGGTGGTTCCGATACAACCGCGGTGGCCTTGGCAGCAGCCCTGCAGGCGAAAATGTGCGAGATATACACCGATGTCGATGGGGTATACACCGCAGACCCCAGGGTGGTCACCTCCGCCCGGAAGCTGGCGGAAATCTCCTATGGCGAGATGCTAGAGATGGCACGACTGGGCGCAGGGGTACTGCAGCCACGGGCGGTGGAATGCGCTGCCTTTGAACGGGTACCCTTGGTGGTGAGATCGAGTTTCAACAATAATTCTGGGACTTGGGTGAAGGAGGAGAATCAGTTGGAACGGGAGCGAGTCGTGGTCGGAGTGGCCCATGATCTAGATATTGCGAAGGTGACTCTACGGGGCGTTCCTGACAGACCAGGGGTGGTGGCAAGGATCTTTACGGCCTTGGCCGATGCCGGCATTAATGTGGACATGATCGTCCAAACCCCTCAGGAAAGGGAAACCTGTGATATGCTCTTTTCCATTGACCTGGCGGACCTGCCCCGTACCAGGGGGATCATTACTGTCGTCGGGGAAGAACTGGGAATTGACGGAATTCTCTATGATGATCAGGTAGCGAAGGTTTCCATCGTCGGAGCAGGCATGGTAACTAATCCTGGGGTAGCTGCAACTATGTTTCGGACCCTGGCGGAAGCAGGGATTAATATTCTGGCGATTTCGACTTCAGAGATCAAGGTGTCCTGTTTGGTCCCAAGGACTAGAGCTTTAGAGGCTGTAAGGGCCATCCACAGCGAGTTTCAGCTGGATTCCGATGCCTGAATAACTAGAAGTTATTTCTTTAGACAAAGGGGTTGCATTTTCGAAATAAACCTGCTATCATAATACTTGGTCACGGGCTGTGGCGCAGCTTGGCTAGCGCGCTACCTTGGGGTGGTAGAGGTCGCAGGTTCAAATCCTGTCAGCCCGACCAGTATCAAAGCGTCTTTCCGACTCCTGTTCGGGAAGACGCTTTTTTTGCAGCAGGGATTATTTCGGGACCTGGTATAATAGTGATATCATAGGTGCTTGAAGCAGGGAGGACAACCGATGCGTCCGATAGTGGTAGGTCTTTGTGTTGTAATGATGCTCGCCTTTGGCGCTCTGGCAGTAACCGGCGCCTCTGCGATGGCCTTGATCGAGGAATTTGTCGTCGAGGACATTTCCGGGAAGGCCTATGCAGTGGCGGATTTGACCCATGACGGCGTTCCTGAATTGATTGTCGGCTCCAACAACAGCGTGTATATCATGCAGTGGGATGGCTCGGGTTTTGTCGATAGGTGGCAGATTCCCGGTATCGCCGCCGGGGTAGCCAGCTTGACCGTGGGCGATGTGGATGCCGATGGACTGCCGGATCTTCTGGTTGGTACCGGTCAGGCCGGTTCGATTATCATCTTCGGTTTCGATGGCCAGGACTTTTTCCGCAAGGGCGAAACCGACTATCTCTGGTCCGCGGTAGACAGTATCCTGGTCAGTGATGTAGACGGCAATGGCTGGGAAGATATCCTGGCGGTAACCAGCTCCGGCGGTGCTCGCTTACTGCAATGGAATGGCTTGGGATTCGATAGTGTGTGGCGCCTTGAGGGTACCGGAGGTAGAGTCAGCCTGCTTACCGTGGCTGATGTGAACGACGATGGCGTCGATGAAGTGATCTATGGGTTGTCCGCCGGCAAGGTAGCTGTCCTGCAGTGGCTCGACGATGAGCTGGTTCCCATTTGGGAAAACTATCCCTGGGGTACCGTCAGCGCTGTCACCCTGATGGATGTTGATCGCGATGGCGTGCTTGATATTGTGATTACTACTAAGCAAGAGATGCTCTATGCCTACGGCTGGAATGGTTCGACCTTCGAACTGAAGCATCATTTATCGGATCCCTTGCTAAAGATTTCAGAGGCAGTAGCCGGTGACTTGGACGGAGACGGACAGGATGAGTTAATTTCGGTAGTCGATGGTGGTTTGCGGGTGATGCAGATCACCAGGGCTTCGATTCAAGTTATCGCTGATGTCGATTTCATTCCTGGGGCTTCGGAGCTGCGGCTAGGCAGCGGTAGACTGATCCTTTTTGATGCTGCTGGGGCGTTACATAGTCTTAGACCAGTTCCCAAGGATTTCTTTGAGCTAGTGGTGGCCGAAGAGTCCATGGAATTGGCCCAGCCGCCAATATGGGTTGAGGGCCAACCGTTGCTTAGTGCCACGGACGTGACGAAGATTCTGGGTCCCATGGTTTTTTGGGATGCTGCTTCCAATGGGATTACTATCATCGGAAATCAGGGGTTTGTCTTAGGTCAAGTGGGTTCCAACAAAATGACGGTTAATGGAGAAGAACTTGGGTTGACTGTTGCTCCCGTCGTGGATGATGATGTGGTGTATTTACCTTTGGAGATGATCGCCGAGTTTGCCACCGCTCTGCGCTGGCAACCACAACTTCGCCGAGTAGAACTGATTCCCTAAGTGCAATTAAGTGATCAAACATGAGGAGGTCCTGAGCAGTGAGATGCCAGGGATCTCCTTTTGTGTTATTAGCAGAGAAAATCGGTCTTTGATGCACTTTTGCTGAAGATGCGGAAATTGTAGGCAGGAATCGTAACTCCTGATGCGAAGCTTAAATTTAACGACTTCTACTAACTAGACTACACTGACATAATGTTCCGATTCCGGTTAACCCTTGGTAGGTTATCAAGGGGGATGAGTGGAAAGGACAGCGGTGGCGTCACAGGAAAGGGCATAGTTATACTTATTTGCAAGTACTTCGGGACAAAATCAGGTAATACTAGTAGTAATCGACATTAAACTATATTCAGTTTGTCACCGGCATGAAGGAGGAGATCACTGGTGAAAAAATACGCTGTTAGTCAATTGCGTAACGTAGCACTTGTCTCCCATGGAGGCACAGGAAAGACGACGTTGGCAGAGGCCTTGCTATTCCGCTCCGGCGTTATCAAAAGACTGGGTAGTGTCGACAATGGTACTAGTATCCTTGATTACGATCCTGAGGAAGTCAAGCGACAGGTTAGTATCAATACGACAGTAGCGCCCGCGGAGTGGGAAGGTCACAAGATCAACTTGCTGGATACCCCGGGATATTTCGACTTCGTCGGTGAGGTCAAGGCGACGCTACGGGTGGCTGATGGCGCTATTATCACCGTGTGTGCTGCCTCCGGTGTCGAAGTGGGCACGGAAAAGGCTTGGGGCTATTGCGAGGAGATGGAAATTCCCCGCATGTTCTTCGTCAACAAGATGGACCGAGAGAACGCTAACTTCCAGAAGGTTCTCGATGCACTGCAGGAGATGTACGGTGCTAACGTAGTTCCGCTCCACTTGCCCATCGGCGAAGCGGAGAACTTCACTGGGTTAGTGGATCTGGTGAGAATGAAGGGCTACAAGTTCGTTGACGGTAAGGCCCAGGAGTGTGAGATTCCCGCGGAGATGAGTGAAGCGGTGGAAAACTATCGCGAAATGCTGATGGATGCCGCCGCGGTTACCGATGACGAGCTAGCGATGAAGTATCTAGAAGGGGAAGAGCTAACCCAAGCTGAGATCGAGGCAGCCATTGGTGTGGGCACTCAGTCTGGCACCATAGTTCCAGTCCTCTTGGGCTCGGCCAAGGAGCAAATGGGATTGGATATTCTCCTTGACTACATCGTGGCCTGTATGCCTTCACCGGACATGGCGACAGTCTCGGGCAAGGATGCCAAGGGCGAAACCGTTGAAATCACTCCCTCTAAGGACGAACCCTTGTGTGCCTTTGTCTACAAGACCATCTCTGACCCCTACGTCGGTAAGTTGACGATGTTTAGAGTCTATTCCGGCGTATTTAAGTCCGATTCCCATATCTATAACGTAACGCAGGGACTGGATGAAAGGGTCGGTCAGGTATTTATCCTCCAGGGTAAAGAGCAGATTCCCGTGGATGAGGTGGGCCCCGGTGACTTAGCCGCGGTAGCCAAACTCCAAGCCACGGTGACCGGTGACACTTTGGGTACAAAGAGTAAAGCCATCACTCTAGACCCCATCGATTTCCCGATGCCACAGGTTTCGATGGCCGCTGTTCCCAAGGCAAAGGGCGATGAGGACAAGATTAGCTCAGGATTGTCCCGCTTAATCGAAGAGGATCCGACTTTGCGGGTGGAAAAGAACGCCGAAACGGGAGAAACCATCATTTCCGGAATGGGCGAACTGCACCTGGATATCCTTACCAGTCGTCTGAAGTCCAAGTTTGGCGCTGAGGTGGAACTGTCCACACCTAAGGTTCCCTATCGGGAGACGATTCGGGGTAAGGTACAAGTTGAGGGTAGACATAAGAAGCAAAGTGGCGGCCGAGGCCAATTCGGTCACGTCTGGCTAGAAATCGAACCTTTAACCACCGGCGAGAACTTCGAATTTGTGGATAAGATCTTTGGTGGAGCCGTTCCCAGACAGTATATCCCTGCCGTTGAGAAGGGTGTTCTGGAGACAATGGAAGAGGGAGTCATCGCCGGCTATCCCGTGGTCAATGTGCGAGTAACCCTCTATGATGGCTCCTATCACAGCGTGGACTCTTCGGAAATGGCCTTTAAGATCGCCGCTTCCATGGCCTTCAAGAAGGGCTTCGTTGACGCCAATCCCATTTTGCTGGAGCCGATTATGAACGTGGAGATTACCGTTCCCGAGGCCTACATGGGTGATGTCATCGGTGACATGAACAAGCGTAGAGGCCGGATCCTGGGTATGGAACCCCAAGGCGGACAGGAGATCATCAGGGCTCAGGCGCCTCTGGCGGAAATGTTCAGCTACGGTATCGATCTGAGATCCATGACTCAAGGTAGAGGCAGCTTCAGCATGGAATTTGACCACTATGAGGAAGTACCAGCTCAAATCGCAGAGCAGGTGATTGCTGAAAGCAAGAAGTCAGAGGAAACGGCATAACCATAGTATTACTGTGATCAAAAAAGCCCCTGGTCGGTGTCGATCGGGGGTTTTCCTTGTCTTAGCCTGGTCTAAACCCCCAGATCTTAGCATATTCCTGTACTAAAAGCCTGACCAAGGAGGGGAGGACAGGTGAGGATGACTGGGGGATATCCGCTCTCAAGCAGGGTATTGTCAGCTTTGCTTCGAGTTATTATTGGTCTGGGCGGGGGTCTGGTGGTTGCTGCTCTAATGGCAATTACCGGGTCTGTTTTGGTCTCATTGGTGGCCTCATTGGCTCATCTGCAGCTAAGTTCCGATATTATTTTCCGAACTTTTAACTTCCTTAGTATCGGCTTAGGCGCAGCCTATACGGGGAGATACGTAGGGCGGGCAGGGTGGTTGATGGGTGGCCTGCTCGCCTTCTTGTATTACTGCCTGTTGACTTGGTGGGTGGAGGGAAGTCTGCAGTTCTTGACTCAAGCCAATCCTGAATGGTTAGGTCAGATCGGGATTGCTATCGCAGTAGGGATTCTCGGTGGGATCGTCGGGGTGAATCTCAGCAATGACCACTAAACCTGTTGTCCCAGCTCTAATTGCCGTAGACAAAACAAAAAGCCTTCAGAATCCTAGATTCTGAAGGCGTTGGCAGGGGAGACAGGACTCGAACCCGCAACCCTCGGTTTTGGAGACCGATGCTCTACCAATTG